>CAYZQZ010000092.1:9275-11288 GCA_964480235.1 uncultured Reyranella sp.
ATGTCGTCGTTGGTGTGCGGCGTATAGGCGAAGTCCTGGTGGTAATTCACCTCGGTCCTGGCGCCCGAGAGCTTCAGGTTGATCTTGCAGTGATGGAACTTCACATCCGGCCCGATCAGATCGGCGACCATGTCGACGGTACGCGCGTCGAGCATCACCTCGCGATAGATGTCGGAAATGTCCGACGGGTTGTTGATGCGCCTCAGTGCCGGCTTCGCCGCCGTGTGCTCGGTGCCCATGTCGAAGCGCGGCCGGCCGTCGACGGTCGGCGGTCCGAACGGCGCCGAATGCGCGCGACTCGCCTCGACCCAGGCCGAAATCTCGGCCCTGAGCCCTGCAAGCTGGGCCGGCGTCACGGCATCGTCGACCATGAGGTAGCCATCACGCCAGAAGGCGTCGATCTGCTCCTTGCTGAGTACGGCCATCTCTCCCTCCCTCGTGTCTTCCGGCGCCTAGCGTCCCTTGAAGACCGGCTTGCGCTTTTCCATGAAGGCACGGCGGCCTTCGATGTAGTCCTCCGAATCGAAGCACTCCTTCACCAGACCGCTCAGGCGGGCGAAGTCGGGCTCGCCATCGAGGCGCGTCAGCTCCTCGACCGTACGCTTGGCCGCATGCATGGTCAGCGGCGCGTTCTCGCCGATCAGCTTGCAGTAGTTGCCGACGTAGGAGTCGAGTTCCGCGTCCGGCACGATGCGGGTAACCAGTCCCATGCCGAACGCTTCCTGGGCGGAGAAGTGCCGCGCCGTGAAGAAGATCTCCTTGGCATGGGACGGCCCGACCAGGTCGGTCAGGATCTTGAGGCCGCTGGCACGGTAGCCCAGGCCGAGGCGCGCCGCCGGCACCCCGAACTTGCTATTCTCCGAGGCGATGCGGATGTCGCAGAGCAGCGCCACGGCCAGCCCGCCGCCGATGCAGTAGCCGCGGATGCGGGCGATTGTGGGCTTGGCGCACTTGTTTAGGCGCCTGTTCGCGAGTTCGCCGATCTTGTCGTAGTAGGCGACCTGTTCGGGCGTATTGCGCGCCTTCTCGAACTCCGAGATGTCGGCGCCCGACACGAACGCCTTGTCGCCGGCGCCGGTGACGACGACGACGCGGATCGCCGGATCCTTCTCGAACTCGTCGAGGATCACCGGGATCGCCTCCCACATGTCGGTCGAGGTGGCGTTGTGCTTCTGTGGCTTGTTGAACGTCAGACGGCCGATCGGGCCGTCCTTCTCGGCGATCATGTTGGGCGTGGGGCTGAAGTTCATCACACGATCCCCTTCTTGCGGAATCCGTCGATGGTCGCGGCGTCGTAGCCGAATTCCTTGAGGATCGAGTCGGTGTGCTCGCCCTGCTCGGGCGTCGCCGTCCAGTTCTCGACCGTGGTCCGGCTCATGTTGATCGCCTGGCCGATCACTTCCTGGGGGCCGAGCTTGGGATGCTGGACCGGATACGCCATCTTGAGGTGCTTGACCTGCGGATCGGCGAACATCTCGTCCATCTTGTAGATCGGTCCGGCGGGCACGCCGGCTTTGTTGAGCTTCTCGACCAGTTCGGCGCTGCCGAACGTGGCGAGGCGCTTGTCGATCTCCTCGTTCAGAACGTCGCGGTTCTGGGCACGCAGCTTGCCCGACGAGAAGCGCGGATCGGTCAGCAGTTCCGGCGCCTTGATGCTCTCGGCGAAGCGCTTGTAGATGTGGTCGCCCGACGCGGCGATGTTGATGTAACCGTCCTTGGTCTTGAACACGCCGGTCGGGATCGAGGTCGGATGGTTGTTGCCCGCCTGGCCCGGAACGTCCTTGGCGAGCGTCCAGCGCGCGGCCTGGAAGTCGCACATCGAGATCATGGCCTGCAGCAGGGAACTCGACACCCACTGCCCCTCGCCCGACTTCTCCCGCTCGAGCAGTGCGATCAGGATGCCAATGGCGCAGTGCAGGCCCGCGCCCACGTCGGCGACAGCGATGCCCGCTCGCACCGGACCGCCGCCCGGCATGCCGGTGATCCACATCAGCCCGCCCATGCCCTGGGCGA
>CAYZQZ010000093.1:0-11257 GCA_964480235.1 uncultured Reyranella sp.
ACTCGCGCTTCGCGACCGTCGCCTATGCTGCGGGCGGCTTGCTGTTCCTGGGCGGGATGCTCGTGGCGGTCGGCTCGCTGCTCGAGCCTTTCGATCCCGAGCACCTCGAAGACACCTATCGGAACGTTGTGAATTTCTGGTGGAATCTGCAGTTCGATCTCGCTCTTGCCGCTGCCGCCGTGGTTGTACTGTGGGCCCTGCTGCGGCCGGACGGGCTGCGGGGGGCCGCGCCATTCCTTTGGGCGTCAGCCTTCGTGACCCTGCTGGCGCTATCGCCGCTGCTCGCCATGGGCGATTGCGTCGTGCGCCCGATGGCCCGAACGCAATATGTCTCGCGCTTCGCCGGCGGCGCCGTGATCGCCGCCGTTGTACTGTTCGTCTGGGCGCATGCATCCGGACTCCACAACAGGCTACCGGCCCTGGCGATGTTGCGCCGACCGGAGGTCAGCCGGCGGTTCCTCGTCTTTGCTGGATTGCTACTGGCCGCCAGTGTGCCGGCCGACCTGCTGCTCACGGCCAACTGGCTGCACTATCTCGACACGCTCAAGACCGTGGTGCGTACGCAGCCGGGCGTGATCGCGATCGAGGATACCGCGTTGGCGCGCAAGCCCGACCTGCTGCTGGTCGAGAACTGGTCGATGCCGAGTCAGAGCCTCGTGGTGCGATCGAAGGCGGGCGACGGCGTGGTCGCGCCCTTTCGCGGGTATACCGGATGGTCGCCGTTTCTACCTGAAATGTCTCCGGACCTCGGCCGCTACACCTGGCACGACTAGGTTGGCGCATCGGTCTCGACGCCCCCCTATCCGCGCAGCTTGCACTTGCCCGGACCGTCTTGTAGAGCCCGTCAGTCCTTTCCCATGAATTTCACGACATTCGCTTACCGGGCGACGATCGCCCTTATCTGGGCTCTGGCGCTATGGCATAGCTGGGCGTGCCGCGGCCTGTTCGTCGACGGGTCGGGCTTCCTGATTCAGATCGTGCGCCGCGAATGGTTTTTCGATTTCTACCCGCCGCGCCTGTTTGCGATGGTCGTGGCCCAGGTGCCGATCATGATCGGCATCCACGCCGGTAGCACGGACCTGCACGTCCTGGCGGTGCTGCTGTCGTTCGGCCTGTTCGGCCTGCCGACCGCGCTCTACACGCTGGCACTGTGGCGCGCGAAGGGAGACTCCGTCCTGCTCGCCGCGGTGATTGCCGCCATCGGCATCGTCTTCATGACGACGTCGTTCTTCATTATCGGCGAATACAACAGCGCCTACGCCATAGCCGTCCTGACCGCCGTGCTGCTGGCGAGAGCCGATCGCCTGCGGCTGGGCGAGGCCGTCCTGCTGCTCGTGATCTCGGCGCTGGCGATGCGCACCTACGAAGCGATGATCTATCTCGGTCCGCTGCTCGCCGTGATGGTGTTGTGGATGTTGTGGCGGCAGCAGTCGCGTCCCTGGCTGGCGACCTGCATCTACCTGGCGTGCGCCGTTTTTTTCCTGCTCGGCATGGCGGTCGCGATCGACTCCGTCGTCCATCCCTGGTCGGAATCGCATCTCGACGAGACCTACGATACCGCCAAGAACTTCTGGCAGAACATGCAGTTCGACCTGGCGCTGGGTGGGGCCCTGGTGGTGGTCGCCTGGGGGCTGTTGCGCCCCGACGACTTCGCGAGTGCCAAGCCCTATCGCTGGGCCGGCATCGCGACCCTGATCCTGGCGCTGTCGCCGCTGCTGGCGATCGGCGATACGCTGGTGCGGCCGCTCGCGAAATCGCAATACGTCGCGCGCACGGCCGGCGGGCTGGTCATCGTCGCCATCGTGATCTTCGTCTGGATCTACAAATCCGAGGTGCACCGCAAGTTCAGGGCGATGGTCCTGCTGCGCGAGCCGCGCAACGGCCGGCGCTTCCTCGTGTTCGCCTGCATGATCCTTGTCGCCAGCCTGCCGTCGGACATCTTCCTGACCTCCACCTGGATTTCCTACCTCAAGGTGCTGCGCCAGACCGTGGTGGCACATTCAGGCGAAGTCGCCTTCGAGGATACGCCTTTGTCGTGGCGGCCTCACATCCTGCTGGTCGAAAACTGGGCGCTGCCCAGCCAGAGCGTGGCGGTGCGTTCGAGGGCGGGCAACGGCGTGATCGCCCCGCCACGCGGCTTCAAGGACTGGATGCCGTTCACGCCCAGCGATCCGCCAGACCTCGGCCGTTTCGGCTGGCGCGACTAGGCGCGCAATGCCTGCGTTGGCCTATCGTTCGGTCGTGGTCCTGCTATGGGGGCTCGCGATCCATGACAGCTTCGCGTGCCGCGGCCTGTTCTGGGATGGCGCCGCGTTCCTCGCCAACCTGATCGACAACCAGAATTTCCACGACTTCTATCCGGCGCGGGCCCACGTCGGCTGGGTGACGCAGTTGCCGGTGCTGATCGCACTCCAGGGCGGCGTTACCGACATCCATGTGCTGGCAGTCGTGCAGTCGGCCGCGCTGTTCGCGCTGCCGGTCGGACTCTATCACTTGGCGCTCGCCCGGGTGCGCCACGATCTCGTGCTGTCGGCCGTCGTGCTGGCGGCCCTCGCCCTGGTTTTCCTGCCGGCATCGTTTTTCATTATCGGCGAATACAACGCCGCCTATGCCGCCGTGACCGCGACCATGGCGATCCTGCTGACGGGCGGTGCGCACCGCCGGCGCGATGCCGCGATCGTGCTGGCGCTCGGAGCGCTCTGCCTGCGCTCCTATGAAGCGATGGTTTACCTCGGGCCGCTGATGGTCGCGGCCGTGCTGTGGTGGCGCCGCAGTCTGCCGCGCGACGACGATGCCGCCCGCCTGATGGCAGCGCTCGCCGCTCTGGCCTTCGCGGGCTCGGCCCTGGTCGCGGGTGGCACGATCTTGATTTACTGGGACCATCCGCACTTCACCTTGGTGCGCGCCGCGATCCTGGATTTCTGGCAAAATCTACAGTTCGTCGTGCCGGTCGCCGGGCTGGCGCTGGTCGCGCTCGTTAGTCTGGTCTTTCCGTCGTGGTTGCGCGGCCGCCTGCCGGCGGCGCTGATCCTGATCGTTGCCGTGGTGCTCGCCATCACGCCGTGGTTCCGACAGCTGGTGGCACCGCAGTCGATGGTCTTCCCACCGTCACATTACGTGGCGCGTACCGCGGCCGGCTGCCTGTTGTGGGCGATGCTGCTCTTCATGTGGGGCCACGCCGTGTGGCGCGCGCGCGTGCCGACACTGCTCGCCATTCTGCGCGAGGCGGCTGTCGGACGGCGTCTGGTGCTGGTGCTCACCGCGCTGGTGGTCGCGGCCGCGATCCCCGACATCGTCCTGACCCGGCTCTGGGTCGGCTACGTCGGCTATGTCCGTAGCCTCGTCGTGGACCGTACGGGTGACGTGCATTTCACCGATCTGCCGAACCGGGAGTGGCCCCAAGTGCTGTTCAGCCAGGACTGGACTGCGCCGGCACTCGGCGCCCTGTTGCGCGGCAACGGGCAGAACGCACGTCTGCTCGGTCCGCAAGGCGCCGCGCCGATGCCGTTCGACTCCCGCTGCGGGACGTTGCCCAAGCTGCAGGGATATTACTGGCGGAGCTGACGCCGCTCCTTACGGCCTCATCCAGTGGCTCGCGGGGCCGCTGCCGCGAACAGGTGCGGCCAGTTCGACGAATTCGCAGAGGATATTGCGCGTGTCACGCGGGTCGATGATTTCCTCGATCCAGAACGACTCGGCGCTGCGGAAGGGCGAGCGCAGCTTGTTCAGCCGGTCCTCGATCTCCTCCATCTTGGCCTTGCGGTCGTCGGCGGCGTCGAGATCGGCGCGGTAGGCGGCCTCGATGCCGCCCTCCAGCGGCAGCGAACCCCAGCGGCCAGACGGCCAGGCATAGCGCCAGTTGAGTCGCGAGCCGTTCTGGTGCGCGGCGCCGGCCACGCCGAAGGCGTTACGGATGATGAAGGTGCACCACGGTACGGTGGTCTGGAACATCGCCGACATGGTGCGCACGCCCTTACGGATGACACCGCTCTTCTCGGCTTCGAGACCGATCAGGAAGCCGGGGCAGTCGCAGAAATAGACGACCGGCAGATGGAAGGTCTCTGCCATGTCGACGAAGCGCGCCACCTTCTGGCAGGCGTCGGCGGTCCAGCCGCCACCATAGAACATCGGGTCGCTCGCCATCACCGCGACCGGCCAACCGTCGATTCGCGCCAACCCTGTGACGACCGAGCGGCCATAGAGCTTGCCCATCTCGAAGAACGAGCCCTGATCGACGATTTTCTCGACGATCGGACGAATGCGATAGACCTTTCGGATGTCCCGCGGGATGGCGTCGAACAGCGATTCCTCGCGACGCGCCGGATCGTCGGTCTGCGGACCGCGCGGCGGCTGGTCGTAGACCGAGGAGGGCAGGTACGACAGGAAGCGGCGCGTGTGCGCGAAGGCCTCGTCCTCCGTGTCGACCGCCTCGTCGATGGCGCCGGCGCGCAGCTGAATCTCCCAGCCGCCCAGTTCCTGCTTGTCGAACTGCCTGGGGCTGAGTCGGTTCACCACCGGCGGACCGGCCACGAACATCGCCGAGATCTCCTTCACCATCACCGAATAGTGCGTGGCAGCGAGGCGTGCCGCGCCGAGACCGGCGACCGATCCGAGACCGAGGCCCACGGTGGGCACGGCGCCCATGTTGCGCACCGTCCATTCCCAGCCGCTGACGCCGGGCACGTTGGCGCGCCCGGTGGTTTCGATCGTCTTGACCGAGCCGCCGCCGCCCGAGCCCTCGATCATGCGGACGATCGGCACGCGGTACTGGTTGGCATAGCGCTCGATGAAGAGCGCCTTTTCCTTGATCGTGGCATCAGCCGAGCCGCCGCGCACCGTGAAGTCGTCGCCGGTCACCGCCACGGGGCGGCCGTCGATGCGGGCGCGACCCATCACGGCGTTGGACGGAGTGAGGTCGACCAGGTCGTTGCGGCCGTCGTACTCCGCCTTGCCGGCAACCGAGCCGATCTCGCGAAAGCTGTCCTTGTCGACCAGACGGTCGATGCGCTCGCGCACGGTGAGGCGGCCGCCGTCGTGCTGGCGTTTCACCTTGTCTGCGCCGCCCATGCGCTTCGTCATTTCCTGACGCCTGCGCAGTTCGTCCATTTCCGGTTGCCAGGTCATGCTCGTTAGATTCCAGGAGTTTGTTTCAATGGTCTCAGAAGGCGGTCGCTTCGTACCCATGATGGCGCAATCCGGGTACACTTCAAGCATGCGGGCTGAACGCGCCAATCCGTTGGTCGGAACGGGCGACGACACTGTCGACGACACGGGCAACAGCAGCGTGCTTCTGGTGGCACGCTGCCTCGTCGCCGGCCTTTTCCTGTGGTCGGGCATCGGCCAGGTCCAAGGCTACGACGAGACCGTCTCGTTCATGATCCATAGCGGTGTGATCGCGAACCTGCTGCCGATCGCGGTGTTTATCGAAATCGCAGGGGCCATCCTGCTGATCGTCGGCTACCGCATGCGACTCACGGCGATTGCGCTGGCGAGCTTCAGCGTTCTGACGGCGCTGCTGTTCCACGCCAACTTTTTCGATCACCAGCAGATGTTCCACTTCCTGAAGAACTGCGCGATCGCGGGCGGATTGCTGTCGCTCTACGTCACGGGACCGGGCCGCATTTCGTTCGACGGTCTCGGCGAATCGCAGGACTGAGCGGGGCCTCAAAGCCCGACTAGAAGACCACGCCGTCGATCAGGTTCTCTTCGTAGAGCCGCGCCAGATCGATGCCGCCGGGCGGTCGGGCCACCTCGAACGCGGAAATGCAGCGCTGTAGCCGCTGCTCCTGGTCGCGCCGCAGCTTCTCGGCTTCCTCGACCGTCACCGCCGCGAAGCGTACCGTCATGCCGGGCAGCAGGCGGCCCAGCCGCGGCAGGTCGACCGACGCCACCGTCGCGATCTTGGAATAACCGCCCACGGTCTGGCGGTCGCCCAGCAGCACGATCGGAAGGCCCGCTCCGGGCACCTGAATGGCGCCCGGACCGATGCCGTCGGAGATGATGTCGGCGCCGCCCTTGTCGCCCGGAATTCTGTGTTCAATGGTCGGTCCCTCGAACCGGATGCCCATGCGGTCGGCTTCCTTGGAAACCCTGTAGTCGGAATCGATGAACGTCTTGCGGCCCCTGGCGCTGAAATAGTCGTCCTGCGGTCCCCAAACGACCCGGATCGGGCCGCTGCCGTAGTCGAAGGCGCTGCCGATTTTCCGTTCGTCGCCAGGGGGCGCATGCTCGCGCTTGAGTACCAGCAGGTCGCCGCTGGCCAGCTTGCGTCCCTCGAAGCCGCCGATGCCGGCGCGGGCATAGGTCGAGAGGCTTCCCATAAAAGGCGGGATGTCGAGGCCGCCGGCGATCGCAAGGTAGGCCGTGCTCGAGCCCTCGACCATGCCGACTCGCAACGTCTGGCCCCGCTTCAGCAGATGGGTGCGATTGGACTCGATCGGCTTGGCGGTGGCATCGGGCCCATCGATCAAAGCCGGCGACAGTGGGCCGGTCAGGGCGATCCGCACGCTGTCGGCCTCGACCAGCAGGTCGGGGCCCATGACTCCGATCTCGAGGCCTGCCATCCCCGCCTGATTGCCGGCCAAGGCGTTGGCGAGCGCCAGGCCGATCCGGTCCATCGCGCCGGCAGTCGGCATGCCGAGCGCCATGTAGCCGATGCGACCCAGATCCTGGACCGTGTCGAACAGTCCGGCGCGGACGACTTTCAGGCAGGCAGTCATGGCTGAAGGGTCATGGCTTGATCAGCCTCGACCAGTCGAGCGTGCCCGCCTCGACCTCGCGGGCGATGCGGTCGTAGGTCTTGCGGTCGACCCGCTGGAAGGTGAGTTGGTCGCCGGGCGCCAGGAACACCGGCTGCTCGCGACGCTGGTCGAACATCCAGAGCGGCGTGCGCCCCACGATGTGCCAGCCGCCCGGGCTCTCGAACGGATAGATCGTCGTCATGTCCATGGCGATGGCGACCGACGAGCGGGGCACGCGCACCCTGGGCTGACTGCGCCGCGGCAGATAGAGGCTCTGCTCGAGGCCCGCGATGTAGGCGAGGCCCGGCATGAAGCCAAGCACATAGACCCTGAAGGGAGAGCCGACATGGCCCGCGATCACCTGTTCGGGTGTCTTCTTCGTGCGCTCGGCGATTTCCTACAGATCGGGTGCGAATTCCGGGTCGTCGTAGCAGCAGGGAATGGTGACCTTGCGGCTCTTCAGGCCGGCGCTCAGGCCGCCCGCGATCAGGGTGTCGATGCGCGGCTGCAGCTCGGCGCGCGAGGTCTTGACCGGGTCGTAGCAGACCATCAGGGACCGCATGGTTGGTACGGTCTCGACCACGCCTTCCAGGCGGCCGGCCGCCTTGGCCGTGCCGATCGCGGCATGCAGCGCCATGACCCGGCCGTTGATGGCGGGAGAAATCTCGTTGCCGAACTCGACAGTGAAGGCAGTATCGCCGCAGGAGAGGTACCGGACGCTCACGCGTGCTAGGATAGCCGCTCCGTTTCAGGGAGTCTCCCATGGCCGCTGGCACCAACGCAGGCTTCGTCAACATCAACTCCGATCTCGGCGAGAGCTTCGGCCCGTGGGTTATGGGCAACGACGCCGAGGTGCTGAAGATCGTGAAGTCGGCAAACATTGCCTGCGGCTTCCATGCCAGCGACCCGACGGTGATGGTCGACACGGTCAAGCTGTGCAAGGACAACGGCGTGTCGATCGGCGCCCACCCGGGCTTCGCCGACCTGCAGGGCTTCGGCCGCCGCGCCATCAATCTCAGCGCCAAGGAACTCGAGGCCAACATCGCCTACCAGCTCGGCGCTCTGCAGGCGATCGCCGCGATGCAGGGACTGAAGGTCACCCACATCAAGCCGCACGGCATGATGGGCAACATGTCCGCCGAGAGCGCGGAAATGTCCGAGGCGGTCGCGCGTGCCACCAAGGCGATCGACCGCGACATTATCTTCCTCTGCCAGGCCAACACCGAGCAGGGCAAGGCCGCCCGCAAGATCGGGCTGCGCGCGGCCGAGGAGGTCTTTGCCGACCGCACCTACACCGACAAAGGCTTCCTGACGCCGCGCAAGGAGGCGAACTCGATGATCAAGGATCCGGCAGGCGCTGTGGCGCATGTCCGCCGCATGGTCGACGAGCAGGCGATCTACTCGACCTCAGGCAAGCGTATCCCCTGCCAGGTCGATTCGATCTGCGTTCATGGCGACGGTCCGACGGCCGTCACGGTCTCGACGGCCGTGCGCAAGGGGCTGGAGGCAGCCGGCATTCGCGTCGTCACGCTGCCTGAATTGCCGACGCTCAAGCACTGAACAACTAGATGTGACTGTGCCGGCCCTGTGCGGCCGGCCGCTCTCCCGCATAATTCGCGGGCCGTTCGACAGAAACGGCTCAAACGGGAGAGATTCTCATGCTCAAGCTCATCGCGGCCGTCGCGTCGGCCTTCCTTCTGCTATCTCCAGTCGGCGCCTTGGCGCAGGCGCCGCAGCCCTACGGGACTCCGATCACTCTCGAGGCCGCCAAGAAGGCGCTGGTCGCGGCCGAGGCCGAGGCCAAGAAGAACGGCTGGTTCATGGCCATCGCCATCGTCGACCCGGGCAGCCGGCTGGTCGCATTCTCGCGCATGGACAATACCCAGATCGGCAGCATCGACATCGCGTTGGGCAAGGCGGTGACTGCCAACAACCTGCGCCGGCCGACCAAGGCCCTGCAGGACGGTATCGCCCAGGGCGGCGCCAACCTGCGCCTGCTGGCGGTGCCCGGTCTCATGCCGCTGGAGGGCGGCATTCCCATCGTGGCCGACGGTAAGATCATTGGTGCCATCGGCGTGTCGGGAGCCGCCAGCGACCAGGATGCCCAGTGCGCCATGGCCGGAATCGCTGCAGCCCTCGCCAAATAGTCACGGGGGCCGATTAGTCCCGCGGCCAAAGGGTCGCGCTGCCTTGTCGGACCCCGTCTCGCCGCTATAGTCCGCCCCGTCGCGTGACGGCGTGGAGGAGTGGCGTATGGCGGTGTTCGGTAAGGCTCAGTACATCAAGCGTGTCGAGGACGACCGGCTGCTGACCGGCACCGGTGGGTTCACCGACAATTTGAGCCGTCCGAACCAGGTCCATGTCGTCTTGGTTCGCTCCCCGCATGCCCACGCCCGGATCGTGAAGCTCGAAACCGCCGCCGCCCGAAAGGCGCCCGGCATCGTCGCCGTTTTCACCTGGGCCGACATGGCTGCCGACGGCTGCGGCACGCTCAGCCCGCCGGTGATGTTTCCCAACGCTGACGGCAAGAAGCCCGACCTGACGCCGCGCACGCCGCTCGCCGATGGCGTGGTGCGCTACGTCGGCGAGGCGGTGGCCGCAATCGTCGCCGAGAGCCGCGAACAGGCGGTCGATGCGGTGGAACTGGTCGAGATCGAGTACGAGGCGCTGCCGTCGGTCAGCGAAATCGACGATGCCCTGGCCGCCGGCGCGCCACAGGTCTGGAAGGGTGCACCCGGCAACCGCGTCGGCTTCAACCGTTTCGGCGACGCGGTCAAGGCCGAGGCCGCCTTCAAGGCTGCCGCGCACGTGGTAAAGCTCGACATCGTGCACCAGCGCCTGATCGTCAACGCCATGGAGCCGCGGGCCATCATGGCCGAATGGGAGGGCGAGCGGCTGACGGTGCATATCGGCAGCCAGAATCCGCAGGGCACGCGCGACACGCTTGCCGGCAGCATCCTCAAGATGCCGGCCAGCCAGATTCGCGTGCTGGTACGGGACATCGGCGGCGGCTTCGGCATGAAGACCGGCATCCAGCCCGACGAATCAGTGCCGGTGTGGGTTGCCAAGAAGCTCAGGCGCCCGGCCAAGTGGCACGCCGAACGCAGCGAGGAGTTCGCCGCGGCGACCGCGGGCCGCGATCAGCTGCACAAGATGTCGATGGCGCTCGACAAGGACGGAAAGATCACGGCGCTGCGCATGGAGGCATTCGCCAATGTCGGCGCCTATCCGTCGGGCGCGGGAATTGCCATCCCGCTGTTCGTCGGCCCCAAGGTCTCGACCGGCACCTACGACATCCCGCTGATCGACTTCCAGATCACCTGCGTGCTGACCAATTCCGCGACCATCGGCGCCTACCGCGGCGCCGGACGGCCGGAATGCATCTTCGATCTCGAGCGCCTGGTGGACACCGCTGCGCGCCAGATCGGGATGGATCCCGCCGAACTGCGCCGTCGCAACTTCGTGAAGCCCTCTCAGATGCCCTACACCTCGGCGATGGGCGAGAAGTACGATTCGGGCGACTTCGATCTCTTCCTCACGAAGACGCTAGAGGCGTCCGACTGGCAGGGCTTTGCCGCGCGCAAGGCCGAGGCCGAAAAGCGGGGCAAGCTCTATGGCCGCGGCCTTGCCTCGTACGTCGAATGGACCAGCGCCATGGTGATGAACGAGATGGCGCACTACGAGGTCCGGGCCGACGGAAAGGTCGTGATCTGGATGGGCACCCAGGGCATGGGGCAGGGGCTGCAGACGTCGTTCACGCAGCTTGCCTCCGAATTGCTCGGTATCGACCCGGCCGATATCGAGGTCGCCATGGGCGATTCGGACAAGGTCGGTGGCGTCGGCTCAATGGGGTCGCGTTCGGCCTATATCGGCGGCTCCGCTGTCCTGGCTGGCAGCGAGAAGCTGGTCGCCAAGGGCAGGGACCTTGCGGCCGACGCTCTGGAAGCCAGCGCCGCCGACATCGTCTATGCCACGGGGCGCTTCACCATTGCCGGTACCGACCGCAGCATCGGGCTGGGTGAACTGGCCGCCCGCCAGCCCGACAAGCGCATTTACATAGAGAACGTGAATGCAGTCGAAGGCATCGCCTGGCCCAACGGCGCCCATGTCGGCGAGGTCGAGATCGATCCTGAAACCGGCGATATCGAGTTGAAGCGCTATACGACGGTCGACGACGTCGGCCGGCCTCTGCATCGCCCGATCGTGTTCGGCCAGATCCAGGGCGGTATCGCCCAGGGCATCGGTCAGGCGCTGCTGGAGGGCAACGTCTACGATCGCGAGTCCGGGCAGCTCCTGACCGGTTCGTTCATGGATTATGCGATGCCTCGCGCCGACACCTTCCCGACGTTTTCCAACACGCTGGATGACAGCGTGCCGGCCAGGAGCAATCCCCTCGGGGCCAAAGGAGTGGGCGAATCGGGGACCGTTGGTTCGACGCCGACCGTGATGAACGCCATTATGGACGCGCTGTGGCCGCTCGGCGTGCGCAACATCCAGATGCCGGCCACGCCGCAGCG
>CAYZQZ010000094.1:0-11200 GCA_964480235.1 uncultured Reyranella sp.
GTGCAGTATGCGGTCAAGGACGGGACCGTGTACGTGCTCGAGGTCAATCCGCGCGCCAGCCGCACGGTGCCGTTCGTCGCCAAGGCGACCGGCCAGCCGATCGCCAAGTTCGCCGCGCGCCTGATGGCTGGCGAGGCTCTGGCGTCGCTTAAGATCAAGAAGTCGACCGGAAAGCACATCGCGGTCAAGGAGGCGATCTTCCCGTTCGCGCGCTTCCCCGGTGTCGACACGATTCTCGGCCCAGAGATGCGCTCGACGGGCGAGGTCATGGGCCTCGATTCCAACTTTGGCCGCGCCTTCGCCAAGAGCCAGATCGGCGTCGGCTCCGCCCTGCCGGTCGAGGGTACGGTGTTCGTGTCGGTGAAGGATTCCGACAAGGCGGCCCTGGTCAAGCCGGTGAAGCGGCTGGTCGAGCTCGGCTTTAAGGTCGTGGCGACCGGCGGCACCGCCGATTTCCTCAAGCGCCACGACATCGAGGCGCATCGGGTCAACAAGGTTCTGGAGGGCCGGCCACACATCGTCGACATGATGAAGGACGGAAAGGTCCAGCTTGTTTTCAACACCGTCGACGGCGCCTCGGCGCTGACCGACAGCTTCACGCTCAGGCGCACTGCATTGATGCACAAGATCGCCTATTACACGACGGTCGCCGGCGCCAAGGCGTCGGTCGAAGGCATCGCGGCGGTGAGCGAGGGCGCGCTCGATGTGGCGCCGCTGCAATCCTACTTCAAGGGCACCTTCTAGGCTGCCGCGATAGGCGAAACGGCCCGCCGCCTGTGCAAGCAGGCGGTTGGTTGGCCGTTGACGACGCCCATTTCATTAAGGACGATCCCGTCATGGAAAAGGTGCCCACCACCGCCGAGGGGCTGAAGAGCCTCGAGGACGAGTTGAAGACCCTGAAGAGCGTAGAGCGGCCGGCGATCATCAAGGCGATCGCGGCGGCGCGCGAGCATGGCGATCTATCGGAAAATGCCGAGTACACGTCGGCGCGCGAAAAGCAGGGCTTCATCGAGGGCCGCATCGCCGAGGTCGAGGACATCATCTCACGCGCCGAGGTGATCGATTTCTCGAACCTGACCGGCAAGGTGGTGAAGTTCGGCGCCACCGTGCGCCTGGCCGACGAGGACACTGACGAGAAGGTGAAGTACCAGATCGTCGGGCCTTACGAGGCAGACCTCGCCAAGGGCCGCATTTCGGTGACGTCGCCGATCGGTCGGGCGCTGATCGGCAAGACCGTGGGCGACACGGTCGAGGTCCAGACACCCAAGGGTGCCAAGTCCTACGAAGTCCTGGCCGTCTCGTTCAAGTAGCGGCCTTCAGGTCGATGCCGACGTGGCGGCGGCGTTGGCCGCGGTGATCATGCGGCGCGCCCTGCGCACGCCGACCGTGCGCATGATGACGTACTGAACCAGGAAAAGCGTGACCTTGCTGGCTAGGCCCCAGACCGACATGGCGGCCGACCAGCTGACCGGATCGAGCAGCAGCGCCAGCACGATATTGAGCGCGGCCGAGGCGAACATCAGACCGGCCCAGATAAAGCCGAACCACCAGGCGAGGTCGGACACGGTGTGGACGGCGATCGGCGGCAGGTAGCGGGTCATCCAGCCCGGCTTCAGCATGTAGGCGCCGACAATGCAGTAGATGACCGTGGGCTTGACCATCACGAAGCGCGCATCGTCGGTCAGCATGGTGGCTGCGCCCGAGACCACGACCAAGCCGATCGACAGCCACTGCATGGTGTCAATCTTCTGCCGCCGCACCATCATCCAGCCGATCTGCACGATGCCCAGCCCGACGCCGAGCGCAACCGCCAGCATCAGGTTCTTCGTAGCCAGCAGCACAACCAGAAACAGGATGGTCGAGGCGAGGTCGGTGACGAGTAGTCGGGCCGAGTGCGCAAGTTGCTGCATCAGGGTCTCCAGAACGGTAACGCCGTGTATTTTAATACAAGTATAGATACACAGTGTGGTCGGCAAGAGGGAATTTGACCGTGAGCGCGTCGGCCCGACAGCCTCACTTTGAGGAACCGTCCAACGCGTCCTTCGGCACCTCTCGGGACTAGGCCAGTTCGCTCCTGGCCGCCCTCAGGTCACCACCTTGATGTAGGTGTCCTTCATCAAGATCAGGCCATCGCGAAACGTATAGAGATCGCAGCCCAACCACGACTGCTTCTCGCCGCTCTTCAGCGTGGCGGTGCGGTGCCATTCTGTGACGGCGCGGTTGCCGCAGATGAACTCGGACGTGTGCGTCCATTTCACGTCTCCGGTGCTGGCGAACAGCGGCTCGAAGTAGGTGCGGATCGCCTTTCTGCCTTTGTAGCTCTCGCCATAGTGGTGCGGCCCCTTGGCGTTCCGGAATTCTCCATCCTCGGCGAAGGAATTGACGATGCCATCGACGTCGTGGCGGGCAAAGGCGCCGGCGATGCGATGCAGGATCTCGAAAGTGACGTCGGCCATTGTGCAAGCCCTTTCTGAACCGCGTGCGCTCTCGCGCTGTCGCTGCGCTAATGCGCGCCGTTGCCTAGTCGCTCCGCGCTTGGGCGCTAGGCGTCCGTGGAGATGGGCACACCCGGCGTCTGCTTGGCGGTGCGGAACACCATCATGGATTTCACGTGGCTGACGTTCGGCGCCGAGGTCAGCCGCGTGGTCAGGAACTTCTGATAGTCATCCCAGGTTTCGGCGACGATCTTCAGCAGGAAGTCGGCTTCACCGGCGAGCATGTGACACTCGCGGACCTCGTCCCACTTGGCGATCAATTCCTCGAACGACTTCAGGTCGGCTTCGGCCTGGCTGTTGAGGCCGACCAGGGCGAACACCGACACGCTGTAGCCCAGCGCTTCTGGGCTGAGGTCGGCATGGTAGCCCTTGATGATGCCGGCGCGTTCCAGCGCTCGCACGCGGCGCAGGCAGGGTGGCGCCGAGATTCCCGCCCGTTCGGCCAGTTCCACGTTGGTCATGCGGCCGTTGGACTGCAGATCGCTCAGAATGCGCCGGTCGATCCGGTCGAGCTTTGCTCGCGCCATTTTGTTTCCTCCATTGGCCGCGCTCTATGCCAGAACCATGCCATGCGCGCAATAAAGTTGCGAGAATTCGGCATTCGTCTGTGAACAATTGCGCCAATTTCCCAGAACGGCCGTGCAACGGAACCGAGGTTTGCATATATCTCATCAGATATGCGGCAAGTGGGATGCGGGACGGTCATGGCAGCAACTCATCGCGGTAGGGTTCTTATCTTGGGCTCCGGCCCAGCGGGCTATACGGCGGCGATCTATGCCGCCCGCGCCAGTCTCAAGCCGATGCTGGTGCAGGGCATCCAGCCGGGCGGCCAACTCACGATCACGACCGACGTCGAGAACTACCCGGGTTTTGCCGACGTCATCCAGGGCCCGTGGCTGATGGAGCAGATGCAGAAGCAGGCCGAGCACGTCGGTACGCAGCTGTTTTTCGACACGATCGTCGAGGTCGATCTGTCACGCCGGCCGTTTGTCTGCATCGGCGATTCGGGCGACCGCTATGAATCGGATGCGTTGATCGTCTCGACCGGCGCCACAGCGAGGTGGCTCGGCATCCCGACCGAAGAAACGTTCCGCGGCGGCGGCGTGTCGGCCTGCGCGACCTGCGACGGCTTTTTCTTCCGCGGCAAGGAAGTCGTGGTCGTGGGCGGCGGCAACACCGCGGTCGAGGAGGCGCTCTACCTGACGCACCATGCGTCCAAGGTCACGCTCATTCACCGCCGCGACAGTTTCCGCGCAGAAAAGATTCTGCAGGAGCGCCTGTTCAAGAACCCCAAGGTCACCGTGATGTGGGATACCACGCTCGAGGAGATCAAGGGCGACACCACCCCGGCGCCGCTGGTCAAGGGCGTGCGGGTCAAGAACGTGAAGACCGGCAAGGAGAGCGAGTTCGCCACCGACGGCGTGTTCATCGCCATCGGCCATTCGCCGAACACAGAGCTGTTCAAGGGCAAGCTTGCGATGGACAGCGAGGGCTACCTGTTGACCCGGCCGGATTCGACGGCAACCGACATCGAAGGCGTCTATGCGGCGGGCGACGTGCAAGACAAGGTGTTCCGCCAGGCCGTGACCGCGGCCGGCACTGGTTGCATGGCGGCGCTCGAAGCCGAAAAGTGGCTGGCGCACCACGAGTCGCGAAGCGTCCAGAACCAGGCGGCGGAGTAGGAGCGGCACAATGAGCACGCCCGAGCGCGCGCACGGCATGGACTGGGACAAGCTGCGCATTTTCCAGGCCGTCGCCGATGCCGGCAGTTTCACCCACGCCGGCGAGGGGCTGAAGCTCAGCCAGTCGGCGATCTCACGCCAGATCGGCGCGCTCGAGGAGCAACTCGGCGTCATGCTGTTCCACCGCCACGCGCGCGGCCTGATCCTGACCGAGCAGGGCGAGCTGCTCTACCGCACGGCGCGCGACATGGCGGCCAAGGTCAACACCGCCGAGGCACTGCTGCGTGCCAATCAGGACAAGCCGGCGGGTCGTCTGAAGATTCACGCCACGGTCGGCTTCGGTTCGACCTGGCTGACGACGCAGATGCACGAGTTCATTACGATGTACCCTGAGATCGACGTCAGCCTAGTGCTGTCGGACAACGAACTCGATCTCGGCATGCGCGAGGCCGATGTGGCGATCCGCATGGTGATGCCACGCCAACCCGGCCTCGTGCAGCGTCATCTGCTGACCGTGCGCAGCCACGTCTATGCCTCGCACACCTACATCCAGAAGTACGGCAAGCCGGCCAGCGTTGAGGAGCTCGACAAGCACCGGCTGATCATCTTCGGCGAGGACGCGCGCGCGCCGGTGCAGGACGTGAACTGGCTGCTGCGCGAGGGCAATCCCGACGGCACGCCGCGCACCGTCGTGCTCCGGGTGAACAACACCTACGGAATTTTCCGTGCCGTCGAGTCGGGGCTGGGGATAGCTTCGCTGCCCGACTATCTCGCCCAGCAATCGACCAAGCTCGAGGCTGTGCTGCCGGAAGTGAATGTCCGTACCACCGACGTGTACTTCACCTATCCCGAGGAACTGCGACATTCCAAGCGGATCGCGGTGTTCCGCGATTTCCTGCTGCGCAAAGTGGCCGAGACACGCTTTTAGCAGCCCAGACCTGCAGTATTGCATAGAGCCTGAAAGGCATGCGCTGCCCGCATGCCAGTGTCCGAACACTGTCCCTACACATACAAATCGACGGGAGTAATTTTACATCAGGTCTTCGACACGAAAGGTTTCGGCTGATCGCGTTCGAAACTCGGGATCTTTGGATCCCACGTCTCCCAGACGTGAAGCCTCCCTGTTTGACTCGCCGGGCCTTGTGCCCGGCGTTTTTTTGGGCCCGACGGCATGAGGCGAAGTGCCGCTTGGGCGCAAGCGACGGGGGGCTGGCTACTAATTGATATCCAGCCAGGGTTTACCCACATATATTAAGCAATCGCCCATGTTCGCCGAAGTTCGCCAAGCCATCCTGCCTTTGGCCCTGCGCAAATTGCACAGCAAGGGCGATCTTGATCGTGCCGGATTGCTGATAGAATCACTAGGCCGCCATTGGGCTGATACCCAGCCATTTCAGCTGCTGATCGTATCTCCGGCGCGAGACGTGCAGCGGTTGCGGAGCGAACTGCCGCGCTTCACCAATGTCGACGTATCTGTGCGCTCGGAAGGCGATTTCTTTCCCACCTTCAGCCGTTTCTACCTTCTGACCGGCTGGTACCGGCAGCAAATGATCAAGCTGCATGTTCCCGCGGTTCTGGGCTTTGGCGGCTACCTCACCTTGGATTCTGACGTCTGCTGCGTCGGCGACTTCGACGCCCGGACTTTCATCGACGACGGCCGCGCATTGTCTCGCTGGGAACCCAAGCACTACCACGATTGGTGGCGGGAGGCCTCGCAGATGGTTGGTGTGCCTTATCAACCCAAGGCCCACGGTCTGTCCGTCACACCGAACATCCTCCATGGCGAGCTCGCTGCGCAGGCGATGGGCCATTTTACGCGCGACGGCGGCGATGCACTGTCGGCACTCAGCATGCAGGTCCTGCGCAAGATCGGCTCGATCGCCTGGACCGAGTATTCGCTTTATACGGCCGTCGCCGAACGGGTGGGCAATCTGCTCGACTATCACGTCCATTGGGATCCGGCCTACTTCCACGACACGCAACTGTTTTCCGAAGACAGCTGCGTTTGGGGTGCCGACGATTTCGAGCGCCTGGTCAAGCTGCCCAACGGCACCAATCCCGGCGGCAAGTTCATCATCGTGCAAAGCCATGCGCGCATCCCGGTCCAGCAAGTGCGCGATTACTGCCTGAGTTTCGCGGGCTAACTCTTCGGAGCTGGCCGGATGAGCGCCAGGCTGACGGCGGCAACAATCAGGCCCAGTGCAACGAAATCCAGCCAGACAAGATCTCCGCCGATCATCAGCGCGCTGCTGCCGAACCCGATGCACGGCACGATCATCGTGGTCAGGCTGGCGACAGATGCCGGCAGCGCCCGGATGACTCGGAACCAGCAGGCGTAGGCGAGCACGTTCGAGATCAGCGCCAGCCAGGCGAGTGCGAACAGGCCACGCACCCGCTCGGGGTGGAAGTAGGCGTCGTGCGCGAAAACCAGCCAGACGATCACGACAGGCACGGCGCCCAGCAGGAGCTGCCAGGCGGCGTTGATGGTGGCGTCGCCGCTCATTCCCATCCGCTTAGTGAGGACGGTGCCGATGCCGAAGGAGATGGCTGCCAGCAAGGTCAGCAACGTGCCAACCGGCGCCGAGCGGGCCGCCGTCTCCTGACTGACGACGATTCCGACGGCTGCGAGGCTGAGCGCCAGCGATAGCGCAATTTGCGGTGTGATTCGCTCCTTGAGCAAGAAGGCTGCGAACAGCGCGGACCAGGCGGGCATGGTATAGACGATGATTGGCGTGCGGCTGGGGCCGAGCGTGGCGATGCCCGCGATCAGGAAAACCTGGAACAGGCCCATGTTGAATAGACCGGTCACCGCGAGCTGCAGCCACAGGCGCCGTTCGGGCAGCACGGACGCGCCGTTCCAGGTCCCGATGCCGAGCAGGATCATGCCGGAGAGTGGCATCAGGATGAGCCGGCCGGAGAACAGGTCGACTGCCTCGAGCGACCACGCCATGAGGGGATAGGACAGGCCCCAGGCGATCCAGACGACAGGCAGGAGAAGGCGGGTCATGCCCGGCTGCTTTCGAGGGCTCAGGCCTTGCCGTTGTGCTCGCCGATTTTGGGCGCCTTCTCCAGGCCGCCGGCGCGTTCGCCGTCGAAGCTGACGGGCAGGCCGTGGAACAGCGCGGGAGAGTCGGCGTAGGGCCTGGCGAACATGCCCAGCGCCGCGACCTGGGCGAGGTCGAGCACCTGCGGCACGCTGTTGAGCGGACCGTTGGGCACGCCGAGAGCATCGAGCCGGGCCGACCAGTGGGCGCGGCTTTCCTTCTTCATGATGTCGGCGATCATGCCCAGCAGCTCGTCGCGGCGCTGAGCCCGGTCGACATTGGTCCGGAAGCGCGGCTCGTCCGGCCATTCGGGATGACCGAGCACCTCGGCGAACTTTCGCCACAGCCGGTCGTTGCCGGGGCAGATCATCAGCGGCCCGTCGCTGCACTCGAACGCCTGGTAGGGCGTCAGGGTCGGGTGCCCGGTTCCCTGGCGCGGCGGCATCTTGCCGGTCACGGAATACTGCGCGACATGGTTCGATGCCCACATCAATCCCGATTCGAACAGCGAGGTATTGATCAGGCAGCCCTTGCCGGTGGTGGCGCGTTGGGCGATCGCCGCCAGGATGCCAATCGCCGTCCACATGCCGGTCGACAAGTCGATTATCGACACACCGATGCGCGCCTCGGGCCCCGACGGATCGCCGTTCAGCGAGATCAGGCCGGCGACGGCCTGGATGATCGGCTCATAGCCCGGCCGTTCAGCCCACGGTCCGGCATGGCCGAAGGCGCCGAGGTCCGCGTAGATCAGGCGAGGAAACTTCTTCGTCAGGGTGACGCCATCGATGCCGAACTTCTTCGGTACGTCGGCGCGCAGATTGTGCACGAACACGTCTGCTGCGCCGATGCGTTCGACCAGTCCCGCGCGCTGGGCCTCGTTCGCGAGGTCGCAGGTGATCGACTTCTTGCCGCGGTTGAGCGCGATGAAACCGGTCCCGTCGCCTTCGATGAACGGAGGGCCCCATTTACGCGCGTCGTCGCCGTCGGGCCGCTCGACCTTGACCACTTCGGCGCCGAGGAAGGCCAGGATCTGCCCGGCGTAGGGACCGGCGAGGTTCTGGCTGAACTCAACGACCTTGATGCCGGCCAGCGGCCCTGCCTTCGGCGAGGAATCGCTCATCGCAGGTTGCTGCCCAGGATCTCGCGCGCGATCACCATGCGTTGCACTTCGCTCGGGCCCTCGCCGACCCGGCGGATTCGCATCTCGCGGTACCAGCGCTCGAGCGGCAGGTCCTTGGTCATGCCCATGCCGCCGTGGATCTGCATGGCTCTGTCGACGACGCGGCCGCCGCCTTCCGAAGCGGTGAGCTTCGCGATCGAGGCTTCGATACGGAACGGCAGACCGCGGCGCGCCTTCTCGGCGGCCTCCAGGGTGAAGTGCTTGGCGGTGCGGATGTCGATCTCGTTGTCGACCAGCATCCACTGCACCGCCTGGCGGTTGGCGAGCTTCTCGCCGAATGTCGAGCGCATTTTGGCCCATTCGATCGCCATCTCGTGGGCGGCGATGGCGACACCTATGCAGCCCGCAGCATACGGAATGCGCTGGCGGGTCAGGCGATCGTTGGCGACGGCGAATCCCTTGTTCACTTCGCCCAGCACCTGGTGGTCGCTCACCCAGCAATCCTTGAACTCCAGTTCGGTGGCGTAGTGCGAGGATCGCAGCGTGTGGACGACGCGACGCACGTGGAAGCCTGGCGTATCCGAATCGATGATGAAGCAGGTGATGCCGGCGCGGCCTTTCGAGGCGTCGGTGCGGGCGAAGACGATACCGTACTGCGCCCGATCGGCATTGGAGATGAAGATCTTGGCGCCATTGAGCACCCAGCCATTGTCCTTGCGCTCCGCCCTGGTCTGGATGGCGCGCGCCGGATCGCTGCCGCCCGACGGCTCGGTCAGGCCGAAGAAAGCCTTCTTCTCGCCGCGCAGGGTCGGATAGAGATAGCGCTCCTTCTGGTCGTCGTTGGCCTCGAATATCTGGGCGAGGCCCGCGCCGCCAAAGGTGCCGTAGCAGGGAACGTACAGCCCGGCGCGGTGCTGGGCCATTTCGATGGCCAACAGCACACGGGTGACGATGTCGATGTCGGGGCCGCCAAATTCTTTTGGAATGTCGATGCCGAACAGGCCCATCGCCTTGGTCTTCTCGGTCAGCCGCTTGAAGTCCGCCGGATCGATCTCGGAGGCGTCGGGGTCGAGCTTGGCCTCAAGCGGAATGATCTCCTCGCGCACGTAGCGCCGCACCTGGTCGATCAACATCTGCTGTTCGGAGGAGGGTTCGAAATCCATGGGGTTTCCTCAGGAAGGACTGAGCCGTCCGAGATTCGGCGGCGGATTCTTGGCGTTGTCAGCCGGCAGGCTGCCGTGGTCGGCCTGATGCACCATCAGGAGCTCGAACCAGCGCGAGCGGTATTGCTGGTTGACCTCGACGCGGAACTGGCAGCCCGCGCCACGTTCGGCGAGCTCGCGCTGCAGTTCGGAACGCAAGCCGAACGGCGAGCGCGCACCGGCTTGGCCGATGTAGAGGACGGTGCCTTTGCCGTCGGCGACCTGATAGACGCCGAGTTGGCCCGGAAGGAGTTGGGCGGTTTCCGCTGTCAGCGGTTGCCAGGGTTTGTCGAGCCGCAGCCGCACGGACATTGGCCGTCTTTCCTCTCTATTTCCCGGCGAACCTGGCGGTGCGCTTTTCCAGCCGGGCCTTCATGCCTTCTTGGGCATCCTGGCTCTGCATTGCGGCAACGACGAGAGCGTCGACGTCGTCGTGCTTGATGTGATCTCGGATCTCGAGCTGTCGCACGGTCATCGCCTTCATCGCCTTCAGCGACAGCGGCGCGTTGTTGGCGAGGCGACCGATCACATTCTCGGCCTCGGCCTCGAGCTCTGCTGCCGGGACGCAGCGGGCGATCAGGCCGAGCGCGTGCAGTTTGGTCGACGGCAGGGGATCGCCCAGCAGCAGCATCTCGCGCGTCGTCACCGGTCCCAGCACTTCCATCAGCTTCTTGGCCAGGAACCAGTTGGGTGCGAGGCCGACCTGGGCGAGTGACATGCCGAAGCGCGCCTTCTGGCTCGCCACCACAAGGTCGCAATGCAGCGCCAGTTCGTTGCCGCCGGCGATGGCGTCGCCCTGGACCACCGCGACCACCGGCAGCGGGCAGAGCTCGACGGCACGCAGCATCACCTCGATGCCGCTCGCCTTGCCGGCACCGGCAGTCTTGCTGCGCTCGGCCATGTCGAGGCCGGCGCAGAACACGTCGCCCTTGCCGCGGATCACCACGACGCGGTCATCGGCGGCGATCGGCGCCTGCAGCGCATCGATCATGTTGCCGATCAGCTCGGTGTCGAGCGCGTTGCGCTTTTCCGGACGGTTCATCCAGACCGTCTTTACCGGCCCGTTCTTCTCGATGATGACTTTGCTCATGGTTCGGTCACTCCGGCCCGTTATTCCGGCTCGATGCCGGCCTTCTTGATTTCGGTCGTCCACCATTGGGTTTCCTTCTTCACGAAGGCGGCGAACGCATCGAGGCCGATAACGTTGGCTTCCATTCGGCCTTGGGTCATGGCCTTCACGGTCGCCTCGTCCTTCATCGCCTCGGCGATTGCCTCGTAGAGCTTCTGCTGGACCGGCTTGGGCGTCGCGGCCGGCGCGAACACGGCAAGCCAATAAACCAGCACGTAGCCCGGCACGGTTTCGGCGATCGCCGGCAGGTCGGGCGCCACGGTCGTGCGCTTGGGCCCGGTAACGCCCAGCCCGCGAACACGGCCGGCCTGGATCTGAGTCAGCGCCTGAGGCAGGTCTGGGAACATCAGCTGAACCTGGCCGGTGGCGACGTCGCCCAGCGCCTGCGGGCTCGCTTTGTAGGGCACGCGTTCGATCTTCACGCCGGCTATCGAGTTGAACATCTCGGCCGACAGGCGCTGGCTGGCGCTCGCCTCGGAGTAGTTCAGCTTGCCGGGATTGGCCTTGGCGTAGGCGATCAGTTCGGCG
>CAYZQZ010000095.1:0-11191 GCA_964480235.1 uncultured Reyranella sp.
CGCCAGATCATCGGCGTGTCCTCGTTGACGATGTAGCCGATCGACATGGTGCGCAACCCGTAGCGCTCGATGGGCTTGAGCTGCTTGCCGTCGACCGATTCGGGCTTTTCCTTCACGCCCAGCATGCGCGGCATGGAAGGACCATAGATGTCGGCATCGAGCAGGCCGGTCGATATGCCGTTGGCGGCGAGGCCGAGCGCAAGATTCACCGCCGTTGTCGATTTCCCGACGCCGCCCTTGCCCGAGGCGACGGCGATGATGTGCTTCACGCCCGGCACGTCGATTCGCCCTCCCCCGGGGGCAGCCTGACCCTGCCCCGGGCCGTGGCTGTGGCCGTGACCATGCGCCTGGGCCGGAGCCTTCGGCGCAGCGGCCGCTGCCCGTTCGGCGGTCATCACGGCGCTGGCAGACAGGACGTCCGGCATGGCGCGAATCGCCTGCTCGCAGGCCTGTCGCAGCGGCTCCAGCGCCGGGCCGCGCGCCGGATCGACCTCCAGGGTCACGGCGACGTGACCGCCGCGGGTGGCGACGCCGCTCACCATGCCCGAAGCGACGACATTCTTGCCGGTCGCAGGGTCGATCACCGTTTCCAGGACCTTGCGGATGGCCGATTCGCTGATTTCCGCCATGTTCGCTCCGGTCGTCCTCGCCTTGGCCTGTCCTGGCAATTTTCTGTCGGCCGCTTGATTGCGGCTGGGCCTGCCGTCACATATATGCAGCGCGGCCTGAAAACAAAAGTCCCGCGGGCCTGAGGTGATGGATGGCGTGGAACAACAATAGCGGCGGCCCCTGGGGTAGCGGGGGTGGCAACGGTGGCGGGCCGTGGGGCGGCGGAAACGGTAATCGCGGCAGCGGTGGCGGCGGGCCGTTCGGCAACCGCCGCCCGCCCGATATGGAAGACGTGATCCGCAAGGGCCAGGAGCGCCTGCGCAACCTCATCCCCGGCGGCATGGGCTCGTTCAAGGGCCTACTGCTGATCGCGCTGGCCGCGATCGTGATCTGGCTGCTCACCGGCTTTTTCCGCGTGCAGCCGAACCAGCAGGCGATCCAGCTGATTTTCGGCAAACCCTACGGCCTGCCGGCCGAGCAGGGCCTGCACTACAACCTTCCGGCGCCGATCGGCAACGTCGTCGTGGTCAACGTCCAGGACCTACGCCGCACCGTGATCGGTTCGCGCAGCGGCGAGCGCAACACTTTCAACCGCGGCGCGCGGCCGACTTCGACCGAGAATCTGATGCTGACCGGCGACGAGAACATCGTCGACATCGAGTTCGCCGTTCTGTGGCAGGTCAAGGACGTGATGAAATACGCCTTCGCCGTCCGCAATGCCGAGGAGAACGTCCGCTCGGCCGCCGAGTCGGCGATGCGCGAGGTGATCGGCCAGTCGAACCTGCAATACGCCCAGACCGAGGGCCGCACCAAGATCGAGCAGGAGACCAAGGATCTGCTACAGCGCATTCTCGACGAGTATGGCCTGGGCATTCGCATCACCCAGGTCCAGCTTCTCCGAGTGGACCCGCCACAGGAGGTGATCGGCGCCTTCCGTGACGTGCAGGCCGCGCGCGCCGACAAGGAGCGCAACATCAACGAAGCCAACACCTATCGGAACCAGGTCCTGCCGCGCGCCAAGGGCGACGCGTCGGCCATCATCCAGAGGGCCGAGGCTTACAAGGCGCAGACCGTCGCGCGCGCCAAGGGCGACGTGCAGCGTTTCACCCAGGTCTACGACCAGTGGGCGCTGGCTAAGGACATCACCTCGGAGCGCATCTATCTCGAGACGCTGGAAGAGGTGCTGCGCAACGTGAACAAGGTGATGGTCGACAAGAGCGCGGCGGGCCCAGGCGTGGTGCCGTACCTGCCGCTGCCGGAACTGCGGTCGGGACCGCCGGCGACCAAGCCGCCGGCTCCTGCTCCGGCAACGACGGGAGGCCAGCGATGAGCAACCGAGCCATTGGCCTGCTGATCGCGGCCGCCGTCGCCATTTTCCTGCTGACCCAGACCTTCTACACGGTCGACCCGACCAAGCAGGTTCTGGTCCGTCAGTTCGGCGCGCTGGTCGGCGCGCCCAAGACCGAGCCCGGGCTCTACATGAAGATCCCGCTGGTCCAGGACATCGTGCGCATCGACCGCCGGCTGCTCGACTATGAAGCCGACGAGTTCGAGATCATCGCCGGCGACCAGAAACGCCTGGTGGTCGACGCCTATGCCCGCTTCAAGATCGTCAACGCGCGCCAGTTCGCCGAGACCGTGCCGGGCGGCGAGCCGGCCCTGCGCGGCATTCTGGATTCTCTCATCAATTCGGAAATCCGCGGCGTGCTCTCGGGCGTGCCGCTGCATGCGGTGCTGACCGACCAGCGCGGCAAGCTGATGGACGAAATCACCAAGCGGGTGAACGCCAAGACCAAGGATCTCGGCGTCGAAGTGGTGGACGTGCGCATCAAGCGCGCCGACCTGCCGCAGGCCAACTCCCAGTCGGTCTACAATCGCATGAAGACCGACCGCGAGCGCGAAGCTGGCCAGCTGCGTGCCGAGGGCGACGAGGAGAATCAGCGCATCAAGGCCACCGCCGACCGCGAGGTCGCGGTGATCAAGGCCGATGCCGGCCTTACAGCCCAAGTCACCATGGGCGCCGCCGACGGCGAGGCGGCCAAGATCTATGCCGACACTTTCGGCAAGGATAAGGACTTCTACGCCTTTTGGCGGCGCATGGAGGCCTACAAGCAGGCCTTTGGGGCCGGTGGCGGTTCCACCATGATCCTGGGCCCCGATAGCGATTTCTTCCGCTATTTCAACGAGCCACCCGGCGCGTCGGCGCCGAAGAAGTAGCTTCCCGTCGGTCCGGCAAGAAGCGGGCCGGGAATGGGTAAAATTTCCGGGCTGTGGCGATCCTGCCACGGCCCGGTTTTTCTTTGGGGAGCCCTGAGCTTTATCCGGTCAAAACCCTGAAATATCCGGCAACATAACGGCCTCTTTATTTGCGCCATAATCTGCCGCCATGTAGACAGTAACTCGAACGCGCGGCGCCGGCCGTTCCGACTTTTTGGCCTTGAGCGCCGTTGGAGGTCGGACGTGAATTTCGGGTATTTTATCGGAGTTTCGAGAGCGGCTGCTTTGGCCGCCGTAACGGCGTTTTCTGTGGCTTTGGTCTCGCCGGCCGAGGCACGTGACGCCCCGCAGAGCTTTGCCGACATGGTCGACAAGCTCCTGCCGACCGTCGTCAACATCACGACCACCCAGAACGTGCCGCAGCAGGGACCGCGTCTGCGCGACATGCCCCAGCTTCCGCCCGGCTCGCCGTTCGAGGAGCTGTTCAAGGAATTCTTCGACCGGCGCGGTGGCGATCAGCAGCAGCGCCGCGGCACCTCGCTCGGCTCCGGCTTCATCGTCGACGGTGAGGGCTACATCATTACCAACAACCACGTCATCCAGGGCGCCGAAGACATCACCGTCATCCTGCGTGACGACACCCAGCTCAAGGCCAAGCTGATCGGTTCCGACAGCCGGGTCGATGTGGCCGTGCTCAAGGTCGAGCCGCCCAACAAGAAGGCGCTGCCGTCGGTGAAGTTCGGCGACTCCGACAAGGTGAGGGTTGGCGACTGGGTGATCGCGATCGGCAATCCGTTCGGGCTGGGCCACTCGGTGACTGCCGGCATCATCTCCGCCCGCGGCCGCGCGCTCGGAAACGAGTCGCTCGACGACTACCTGCAAACCGACGCCGCTATCAACAAGGGCAACTCCGGTGGTCCGCTGTTCAATGCCGAGGGCGAAGTTATCGGCGTCAACACGGCGATCTTCTCGCCGTCGGGCACCAATGCCGGCCTTGCCTTCTCGATCCCGTCCAACCTCGTCAAGCAGGTCGCCGACCAGCTGCGCGAGTTCGGCCGGGTCAAGCGCGGCTGGATCGGCGTCAGCTACCAGAGCGTGACCGACGACATCGCCGACAGCTTCAATCTCGACCGCGCGCGGGGCGTTCTGGTCGCCAACGTCGTGGCCGACGGCCCGGCCGCGAAGGCTGGACTGAAGCGCAACGACATCATCCTGAGCTTTGCCGGCCAGGAAGTGCCCGATCTACGGCGCTTCCCACGCATCGTCGCCAATACGCGGGTCGGCAGTACGGTCGATGTCGTGGTCTGGCGCCAGGGCAAGGAGCAGAGCTTCAAGCTCAAGATCGGCGAACAGGAGGAGCCCGAGAAGCAGAACGCCTCGGCGCAGGCTGGACCGAAGAAGCCGGCCGACCCCGACCAGGCCGTAAGCTCGAGCATCGAGCAGCTCGGCCTCACCCTGCAGAAGATCACCGATCAGCTGCGCGAGAAGTACGGCCTCAGCGACAATGCCAAGGGCGTAGTCATCACGAAGGTGGTGCCCAACAGCCCGGCCGCGGAGAAGCAACTGCAGGCCGGCGACGTCATCCTCGAAGTCGACCAGAAGGCGGTGACGACACCGCAGGAAGTCTCCGAGATCGTGGCCAAGCTGCAGGCGCAGAAGAAGCGTTCGGTACTGCTCTTTGTCGAGCGCCAGGGCGATCCGCGCTTCGCAGCACTCAGGCTGACTGCAGCGAAATAGCGGCGAGGGTCGCTAGCCGACCTTCACCACCAGCTTTCCGAAATTCTCGCCCTTGAGCAGGCCCATGAAGGCTTGCGGGGCGCGGTCGAGGCCATCGACGATGGTCTCGCGGACCTTCAGCTTGCCCGACAGGGCAAGCGGGCCGACCTCGTTGACGAAGTCGCCCATCAGGGCGGCGTGATCGGAGACGATGAAGCCCTGCAGGGTAAGCCGCTTCTGCACGATCGAGAACATCTTCTCCGGCCCGGCCATCGGCGCTTGGTCCTGATACTCCGAGATCGCGCCACAGAAGGCGACCCGGCCGAAATTGTTCAGCCGCGCGAACACGGCATGGAAGATCTTGCCGCCGACATTCTCGAAATCGGCGTCGATGCCGCTGGGGCATAGCTTGTCCAGGACCGCGCCATAGTCTCGCTCGCTCTTGTGGTTGAAGCAGGCGTCGTAGCCTGCCTCGCGCACCGCCCATTGGCACTTCTGCTCGTCGCCGGCGCAGCCCACGACCCGGGCGCCGGAAATCTTGGCGAGCTGGCCCGCCACCTGACCGACCGCACCGGTAGCAGCCGATACGAACACGGTCTCGCCGGCCTTCGGTTTGCAGATGTGGCGGATGCCGTACCAGGCAGTGAACGAAGGCATGCCGAGCACACCGAGATGGGCCGACAGGGGCGCCAGGTTCGGGTCGATCTTGCGCAGCCCCTTGCCGTCATGGACCGTATGGGTCGCCCAGTTGAGCAGGCCCATCACGATGTCGCCCTTGGCATAGCGCTCGTTGCGCGATTCGATCACCTCGCCGACCGAACCGCCGGTCAGCGGCCTGTCGAGCTCGAACGGCGGTACGTAGGACCGCGTCTCGGTCATGCGCGGGCGCATGTAAGGGTCGAGTGACAGGAAGCGCGAGCGGATCAGCACCTGGCCGTCGGTCAGCGCCGGCAGCTTGGTGCTTTCGCGGCGGAAGCAGTCGGCTGTGACGTCTCCCGACGGGCGCTTGGCAAGCACGATCTGGACGGCGTCGGTCATGGATTTTCCTTTTCTGCGAATTCACTCCGGCGATAGCCCTGCAGATAGAGCAGCGCCGTGAGATCGCCGTGATTGATGCGTGCCGGCACCTGGGCCGCGACCATCGGTTTGGCGCGGAAGGCCACGCCGAGGCCGCCTGCGTCGCCGGCCGCCTTCAGCATCGGCAAATCGTTGGCGCCGTCGCCGACAGTGATCGCGTCGGCGATTCCGATTCCGCGTTCGCCCGCGAGTTTCTGCAGGGTGGCAAGCTTGGCTTCCTTGCCGAGGATCGGCGGCTCGACCGTTCCTGCGAGCGTGTCACCGCTTACCGCCAGACGATTGGCCGCGTCCGAATCGAATCCCAGCCGCTTGCGCACCCTCGCGGTGAAATAGGTGAATCCTCCCGACACCAGAGCGCACGAGGCGCCGTGCTTCTTCATGGTCGCGACCAGGGTGGCGCCGCCTGGCATGTAGCGAATGCGCTCCGCAGCCTCGTCGAGTTTCGCGGTCGGCAGGCCCTTCAGCAGGCCGACGCGCTCGGTCAGGGCGCCGGCAAAATCGATCTCGCCGTTCATGGCACGTGCGGTGATGCCGGCGATCTTCTCTCGCAGCCCCAGAAAGTCGGCCAGTTCGTCGAGCATCTCGTTCTCGATCATGGTCGATTCCATGTCGGCCACGAGTAGCTTCTTGCGCCGTCCCTCCGCCGGCAGGATCACCGCGTCGATCCCCGTCATGCCGAGTCCGGCCTGGGCGCCGGCCGGCACCGGCCCGTCGAAGGGAATCTCGCAGGCGATGTCGGCGGCCAGCCAGTCGGCGGTGCCCACCATGGCGCCGCCCGCGCGCAGGATCTCCAGAGTGGCCTGCACCGTGCCGGTATCGAGCGCAGGCCGGGCCGGGTTGCAGAGCAAGACGACGACGTTTTTCACGCCCCGGCTCTAGCGGTGACATCGCTTATTTGCAATCTGCTGCTGCACACATGGCCCAGAAGACAGTTCTCGTCGTTACCGGTCCGACCGCCTCCGGAAAGTCGGCGCTGGCGCTCGCCTTTGCGCGACTGCGTGGCGGTTGCGTGATCAACGCCGATGCGATGCAGACCTACGATGCATTTCCTATCCTGACGGCACAGCCGACAGCGGAGGAGCGTGCGGCGGTGCCCCACGTGCTTTATGGCGTGCTACCGCTCAGCCAGAACCTGTCTGCAGGACGTTGGAGCACGATGGCGTCGGCCGCGATCGAGCGCTGCCAGGCTGCCGGCCAGATCCCGATCCTGTGCGGCGGATCTGGTCTCTACATTCGCACCCTGATGCAGGGAATTTCTCCCGTCCCCGAGGTGCCTGCGGAGATTCGCCAGCGCGGCAACGCCGAGTGGGAGTCGATGGGCGGCGCGGCATTTCGGGCGCGCCTCGCCGAGCGTGATCCGGAAATCGTGGCCGTGCTGAAACCTGCCGATCGTCAGCGTCATGTTCGCGCCTGGGAGGTGCTTGAGGCCACCGGCAGGCCGCTCAGCGCCTGGCAGAAGAGCGAGGGCAAGCCGGCGCCGTGGCGCTTCGTGACCGTCCTGCTGGCGCCTGAGCGTCCCTGGCTGCGGGCGCGCATCGAACTGCGTTTCGACCAGATGCTGGCGGCTGGCGTGCTGGCCGAAGCGCGTGCAGTGTTCGACTCTCGGCCCGATCCGAATTGGCTGGGGCTCAAGGCCCACGGGGCGCCGGAGTTCTTTCGCCACTTTCGGGGCGAGTTGAGCGTCGACTACGCCCGGCGCCTGGCGATTGATCACACCCGACAATATGCCAAACGCCAGATGACGTGGTTCAGGCACCAGCTGACACCAGATCTGGTGTTCAACCCGACGGCCAACCCAGACTTGGGCGCGCCCGAGAAATTATTGGACAAAATCGGGGTCTGAAACTTTACGTTTCGTGCCGTTTTCGGTTGACCTGTCCACAAGCCCGCCCGTATGTTCCGCGCCGCCGCAAACCCGGGGTTTGCGGCGCATTTGTCAGAGGAGATGGTTGTGAAGAGGCCTGAGGAGTCCGCCCAACCCGTCGCCGATACGACGGGCGCCGATCTGCTGGTGAAAGCCCTGATCGACGAGGAAGTCGAGGTCGTCTTCGGCTACCCCGGCGGCGCGGTCCTTCCGATCTACGACTCCATCTTCAAGCAGAACCGGCTGCGCCACATCCTCGTCCGTCATGAGCAGGCGGCCGTGCATGCCGCCGAAGGCTATGCGCGCTCGACCGGCAAGGTCGGGGTTGTGCTGGTGACTTCCGGTCCCGGCGCGACCAATGCCGTGACCGGCCTCACCGACGCGCTGATGGATTCCATTCCGATCGTGTGCCTAACCGGCCAGGTTCCCACGCATCTGATCGGCAACGATGCCTTCCAGGAAGCCGACACGACCGGAATTACGCGGCCCTGCACCAAGCACAATTACCTGGTGAAGTCGGTGGAGGTGCTGGCGCGTACCGTGCACGAGGCCTTCTACGTCGCGCGGACCGGCCGTCCCGGTCCGGTGGTGATCGATCTGCCCAAGGACGTGCTGATGAACAAGCACGACTACGTGGCGCCGAAGAAGCCGGTCGAGCACAAGAGCTACAAGCCGCAGACCAAGCCCGACCCGAAGAAGATCGAGCAGGCGATCGAGCTGATCGCCAAGGCCAAGCGGCCGATGTTCTACACCGGCGGCGGCGTCGTGAATGCCGGCCCGAAGGCCAGCAAGCTGCTGACCCAGTTTGTGCACATGACCGGCTATCCCATCACCAACACGCTGATGGGGCTGGGCACGTTCCCGGCGAGCGACAGGCAGTTCCTCGGCATGCTTGGCATGCACGGCACCTACGAGGCCAACCTCGCGATGTACAATTGCGACGTGCTGATCAACATCGGCGCGCGCTTCGACGACCGCATCACCGGCAAGCTCGCCGAGTTCTCGCCCAGGTCGAAGAAGATCCACGTCGATATCGACGGCAGCTCAATCAACAAGAACGTGCGTGTCGATCTGCCGATCGTTGGCGATGCCGGCCAGGCGCTGGAAGACATGATCAAGCTCTGGAAGGCCAAGGCTCCCAAGCCGGACCAGAAGGCGCTGAAGGCGTGGTGGACGCAGATCGACGAATGGCGTGGCCGCAACTGCCTCGCCTACAAGCAGGACAAGCAGACGATCAAGCCGCAGTACGCGCTCGAACGGCTCTATCATCATATCAAGGACCGCGACCACTACATCACCACCGAAGTGGGCCAGCACCAGATGTGGGCGGCGCAGTTCCTCAAGTTCGAACAGCCGAATCGCTGGATGACCTCGGGCGGTCTCGGCACGATGGGCTACGGCTTCCCGGCGGCGATGGGCGTTCAGATCGCGCACCCCGATGCGCTGGTGATCGACGTGGCTGGCGAAGCCTCGATCATGATGAACATCCAGGAACTGTCGACCGTGGCGCAGTACCGGTTGCCGGTGAAGATCTTCATCCTGAACAACCAGTACATGGGCATGGTGCGGCAGTGGCAGGAGCTGCTGCATGGCGGCCGCTATTCCGAAAGCTACATGGAATCGCTGCCCGACTTCGTGAAGCTCGCTGAGGCGTTCGGCGCCGTCGGCCTGCGCACCGACAAGCCTGCCGATCTCGACGGCGTCATCCAGGAGATGATCAAGATCAAGAAGCCGGTCGTGGTCGATGTCGGCGTCGACAAGACGGAGAACTGCTTCCCGATGATCCCGTCCGGCGCCGCCCATTACGACATGCTGCTGGGTCCGGACGACCGTGCCGCAAGGCCGGTGTCAGAAGAAGGCATGGTGCTGGTGTGAGTCCCATGGAAGCGGCAACGAGCCATACCATCGCCGTGCTGGTCGACAACGAGCCCGGCATCCTGGCGCGCGTGGTCGGCCTGTTCTCCGGCCGTGGCTACAACATCGAGAGCCTGACGGTGGCGCAGACCGACGCCAAGGAGAACCTCTCGCGCATCACCATCGTCACCAGTGGCACGCCGATGGTGATCGAGCAGATCAAGGCACAGCTCGACCGGCTGGTGCCGGTGCATCGCGTGCACGACCTCACCATGGAAGGCCCGCACCTCGAGCGCGAGCTGGCGCTCGTGAAGGTCAAGAGCACCGGCGACAAGCGCGTCGAGGCGCTGCGCCTGGCCGACGTGTTCCGTGCCAAGGTGATCGACGCCAAGACTGATTCCTTCGTGTTCGAGGTCACCGGCAATTCCGACAAGGTCACGACCTTCATTTCGCTGATGGAGTCGCTCGGCATGGTCGATGTCGGCCGCACCGGTACCGTCGCCATGACCCGCGGCGGCGGCGCGTTCTAGTGGACTACGTCGTCGCCCTGCTGGGCCTGGCGCTCGTCCACCTGCTGGCGGTGGCCAGCCCCGGTCCTTCGACCGTGCTGGTGATCCAGACTGCGGCGGTGTCCGGCCGTCGCGGCGGCCTGCTGGCGGCCTTCGCCATGATGCTGGGCGCCCTGATGTGGGCGGCCGCGGCGCTCTACGGTCTGCAGGCGCTGTTTGCGCAGTTCCAGTGGCTGTACGTCGCCTTCAAGATCGGCGGCGCGCTTTTCCTGTTCTACATCGCGTGGATGATGTGGAAGCATGCCCGAGACCCGCTCCCGGAGGTTCAGGACCTCCCGGCCGGGCAGGTTTCGGGTTTGCAGGGATTAGTTCGCGCGTTGCTGCTGCAGCTATCCAATCCCAAGATCATGGTGTTTTTCGGCAGCATCTTCCTGTCGGTTCTGCCGCAGCAGATGCCCGCCTGGATGGACGCCACCGTGCTGGCGATCGTCGCCTTCAACGAGTTCACCTGGTTCGCGCTGCTCGCCCTCCTGTTTTCGGGCGGGCCAGCGCGGGCCTTCTACCGCCGGGCAAAATTCTGGCTGGACCGGTTCATGGGCGGCGCGCTCGCGCTTCTTGGCTTGCGCCTCGCCCTGTCGAGCCGGTAGACAGCGCGCCATCGAGAGGGAGCTGAGCAATGCGTGTCTATTACGATCGTGACGCCGACGTGAACCTGATCAAGGGCAAGAAGGTCCTGGTCGTCGGTTACGGCAGCCAGGGCCATGCCCATGCCATGAATTTGCGCGATTCGGGCGTAAAGGACGTGCGCATCGCGCTGAAGTCCGGCTCGCCCACGGTCAAGAAAGCCGAAGCCGCCAAGTTCACCGTCATGACCCCGGCCGAGGGTGCCAAGTGGGCCGACATCGTCATGGTGCTGACGCCGGACGAGCTGCAGAGCGACATCTATAACGCCGATCTCGCTCCCAACATGAAGCAGGGGGCGGCGCTTGCCTTCGCGCACGGCCTGAATGTCCACTTCAACCTGTTGTCGCCCCGCGCCGATCTCGACGTCTTCATGATCGCGCCCAAGGGCCCCGGCCACACAGTGCGCTCGGAATACGTGCGCGGCGGCGGTGTGCCGTGCCTGGTCGCGGTGGCGCAGAACTCCTCGGGCAACGCGCTCGAGATCGCGCTTTCCTATTCGTCTGCTGTCGGCGGCGGTCGCGCTGGCACGATCGAGACCACCTTCAAGGAAGAGTGCGAGACCGACCTGTTCGGCGAGCAGGTCGTGCTGTGCGGCGGCCTGGTCGAGCTGATCATGGCCGGCTACGAGACGCTGGTCGAGGCGGGCTACGCGCCGGAGATG
>CAYZQZ010000096.1:0-11104 GCA_964480235.1 uncultured Reyranella sp.
CGTCTACAAGCCGCTGATCATCTACAACATCACCCATTCGATCACCCTGATGACCGACGGCTGCACGAATTTCCGCAAATTCCTGGTCGAAGGAACGGAACCCAACCGCAAGAAGATTGCCGAGTATGTCGAGCGGTCGCTGATGCTGGTGACGGCACTGGCGCCGGTGATCGGCTACGACAAGGCCTCGCAGATCGCCCATTACGCCATGGACCACGACCTCACACTCAGGCAGGCGGCGCTGAAGCTGGGCTTCGTCAGCGAAGCGGAGTTCGATCGCGTCGTCGATCCGAAGAAGATGACGGCACCTTACGTCGCAAAGGGGTGAGACGGTGGGCGGCCGTCAGGGATAGACGCGCTTGTCCCGTTGATTCTGGTCGAATGTATAGAAAGCCGGCAGGGTGATGCGGATTCCCTTGGTGATGGTCGTAATGCCGTGCTCGTGGTGGAAGCCGCCGGTGAAGGCGACCAGAGTTCCTGCGGTCGGCTTGATCACCATGTCGAGCGCGGAGAAGTAAAGGGAGCCGCCTTCGTAGTCGTCGTTCAGGTAGACGATGCTCGCGAAGTCGCGCCACGGCATGCCGTGGGGTTCGCCGCCGGGATTGGCACGGTCGGCGTGGGGATTGAGGAACATGCCCTCGCGCCATTGCACGAGATGGATGAAGTCGGCGAAGACCGGTGCCGTGAGCTCGTAGAACGACTTGATCCGTTCGCAGATGCGCTTCTGCGTCTCGACCATGGCTCGGGCGGCATCGGGACGCTCGCGGAGAACGTCGGGATAGTCGAGGATCCGGCCCGACCAGTAATCGTCGTCAACGCCCTCGACCATCTGCAGCCCCGAGAGGGCCCGCGAAGCGTCCGCCATGATCCTGCAGTCCTCGGGCGACACGAAGCCGGGCGCATAGATGAAATCGAAGGCCGAAGGATCTAGAGGCCCCGGAATGTCGAGCGTGTTCGGGGACCGTGTGAGAATACCGTCGCGCAGCCGCTTGCGGCCCGCTTCGTTGAGCAGGCTCTCGGACTGGTCGATGTCGTTCAGCGCGCTGGTCGCCGTCCAGGGTCCTGTTGGCTGGACTACCGCGACGGCCTCGGGCGCCGCCCCTTGCCCGGCAGAAGCCTGCTCCTCGCGTTTGGCGGCGAGAACGCGCGCGGCTTCCTCACTGGAAGGCTTGTCCTTGGCATAGAGCGGGCGCGTGCCGCTTCCAAAGATCGGATCTGCGGTTCGAAGCTTGTTGGTATGCCCCTCGACCTTGGTGCCGTCGGGGTGGCGACCGACGAAATAGTGTCGCTGCCACGCCTTCTTCATCGACTCGTCGTCTCCGGCATTGAGCTTCTTCATGAAGCTGTCGCGCGACTCGCGGAACGTCTGCTGCTCGGCATCGATCACCGGATCGTCGCTCAACTCGTGAACGACCATGTCCCAGTCCTCGATGTAGTTCTTGGGGATGGGCATGACGGTGCAGAACGGTTCGCCCTTCTCGAATCGCACCGTACCCGGCGACATGATCTGCCAGTTCATGGTGAACGGGTAGGGCAGCCAGTCGCTTTCGATGATGCCGGTCAGCGCATAGGCGTTCTGCTTGGGTCGATTGAACGGGCCGCTCACCAGGATGTTCCAGCCAGGCGGCGTGCGGAACAGGTAGTTCGTGTGCAACGTCAGGATACCGCGCGAGAAATTCGAGCGCGCATAGTGGTCGAGGGTCTGGTTGCCCGGCATGGGCTCCAGCGCCTCGATCGTGAGATCCTTGAGTTCCGGTCCGCCGTTCCAGGTGACGTCGAACGAGATCGGGCACAGCACGTCCCAGCCATGGGCATTGGCGATCGCGAGCGGGAGGCAACGGTAGGGATGCCGGTCGGGAAAGGCATCCATCCAGTCGCGCAGCGGCGAGCTCGGCACGAGTTCGTAGGCGGGATCGTGGATCTTGAACGCTTCGATGCGGGGACGGGAGGTCATGGGAAGCCCTTGTCGATCGGAACCGGCGCCGATTGGATCGAGGATAGGCCGTGCCGTCCGCGGCCGCCGCTGCAAATATTGTCGCGTCTTTCAGCGGATATGACGGGCGCACCGCGCCAACGCGATCATGGCGGCCAGCGATATGGCCGCCATGACGAGCACCAGCGACAGCGCCACCTGGGTGCCGAACTGGGTCAGCACCGAGGCCAGGATCGGCGGCGACACCGCCGACAGGATGCCCTGTGGCAACGCCAGCCGGCCGGCGTACTGGCCGAACTGCATGCGACCGAACAGCGCGAGTGGCAGGGTCGAGCGCTGCACCGCCTTCAGTCCGTTTGAGAAGCCGTAGGCCAGCACGACGGCCAGCGCCACGGCGAAGAGATTGCCGGCCAGCATCGCGAGCCCGAGACCGATCGGCAGCAGCAGCGAGCCGATCACCGCCGAGCGCATGATGGAGTAGCGATGGCCGAACAGCAGCTCGAAGACGCGGATGGCGACCTGGGCCGGGCCGATCATCGAGGCCAGCAGCAGCGCCGAGGCCGGCGAATGGCCGAGCCCGCGCAGCATCTCGATCATTTGCAGCTGCACGCCCGCGAACACGAAGGCGCCGAAAGAGAGGCTGAGCGACAGCAGCAGGAAGACCCGGCGCTGGTCGTGTGGCGCGATCGTCTCGGCCGCCTGCGCGGCCGTGGCCGCCGGCGGGTGATCGGGCGGCCGGTGCGGCAGGATCAGCAGGTGCATCGGCAGGCAGGCAAAGAGATGCAGGCCCGCGAAGAGGAGCAGCGTCGCGCGCCAGCCGATCGCGGCATCGATCACGCCGGTGATCGGCCAGAATATGGTCGAAGACAGCCCGCCGATGATCGTGAGCATGGCGATCGCCTGACGCGCACCGGGGCCTGCGACCTGCACCAGGGCGATGCTGGCCGGCGTGCTGAGCGCCAGCGCCGAGGCGAGGCCGATCAGCACCCAGCCGCCAAGCCAGCCCGCCGTGCCCTCGGCCTGGCTCAACAGCGCGAGCGCCAGCGCATAGACGGCCGAGCCGATCGTCATCACCAGACGCGCGCCGCGCCGGTCGACGAACCGCCCGACCCTGGGCGCACAGACGGCGGCCACCGCGGCCATCACGGTGACACCACCGAACACCATCTCGGCGGGCATGTTCAGTGAGTCCTGGATGTGCCGGCCCAGTACTGACGGCATCAGATAGGTCGTGCCCCAGCCGACGATCTGCGTGAATCCGACACCCAGCGTGACGCGGACGGTGGTGCCGGGCGTCGTCAGGAGGCGAAGCCTCACGCCGCTTTCGCCTGCTCCGGATAGAGCGACAGCAGGCCCTGCTCGCTGGCTGCGCACACGCCTCGTTCGGTGACCAGCGCCGTGACCAGCCGCGCCGGCGTCACGTCGAAGGCGGGATTGGCTGCCGGGCTGCCCTCGGGAAGGATCTCTACGGTCACGACCTCGCCTGTTGGGTCGCGGCCAGCCATGCGCGAGACTTCGAGCGCGCTGCGCTCCTCGATCGGAATGTCGCGATGGCCGTCCGCGATCGTCCAGTCGATCGTTGGATAAGGCAGGCCGACATAGAACGGCACGCCATTGTCGTGCGCTGCCAAGGCCTTCAGGTAGGTGCCGATCTTGTTGCAGACGTCGCCGCGGCGCGTCGTGCGATCTGTGCCGACGATACAGAAGTCGACCTGGCCGTGCTGCATCAGATGGCCGCCGGCATTGTCGGCGATCACGGTATGCGGCACGCCGTGCTTGCCAAGCTCCCACGCCGTCAGGCTGGCGCCCTGGTTGCGCGGCCGCGTTTCGTCGACCCAGACATGGATCGGGATGCCGGCATCATGCGCCTGGTAGATCGGCGCCAGGGCGGTTCCCCAGTCGACCGTCGCCAGCCATCCGGCGTTGCAGTGCGTCAGCGCATTGACGCGCCTGCCGTCGCGCGGCTCGAGCTTGCGGATCAACCCTAGTCCGTTCTCGCCGATGCGCCGGCAGATCTCGACGTCCTCGTCGCAGATCTCGGCGGCTCGCTTGTATGCCGCCTCGCGGCGCGCTTTGGGGGCGAGCGGGAACAGCAGGCTACGCACGTCGTCGAGCGCCCAGCGCAGGTTGACCGCCGTCGGTCGCGACGCCAGCAGCACCTCGTAGGCGCGCGCAAGGCCGGCATCCGAAGGGTCGGCCGCCATGGCGAGCGCCATGCCGTAGGCCGCCGCCGCGCCGATCAGGGGCGCGCCGCGCACAATCATGGTGCGGATCGCCCTTTCGGCGTCCTCCATGGTGCAGAAGTCACGCACAACGAACTTGTGCGGCAGCAGGGTCTGGTCGATGGCCTGGACGGTCGTGCCGTCGGCGCCCAGCCAGATGGTGCGGTAGGGTTTTCCGTCGATCTTCACGCCGTCAGTTTAGACGGCGCGCGCCACAGCGTCGATGATCGCCGCCGCGTCAAGTTTGTAGGTGGCGTAGAGGTCCTGGATGTCGCCTGACTGTCCGAATCTCTCGATGCCCAGAGGCACGACCCGGTGGCCGCGCACGCTGCCCAGCCAGGAGAGCGCCAGCGGATGGCCATCCATCACCGTGACGATCCGGGCGTCACGCGACAGGCTGCCGAGCAGGCGCTCGACCGGTGACGGGCTTCGGTCGACCACGCCTGTCGTGCGGCCCCGTTCGCGCTGCGCCTGAAGCCAGTCTGCGTGCAGGCGGTCGGGCGACGTCAGCACCAGCAGGCCGGCACCGGCGAAATCGCGCGATACCTCCTCATGCGCGGCAATGGCTTCGGGCGTCAGCGCGCCCATACAGACGATCGCGATGTCGGCATCGCGGGCCGGCGGCACGTACCAGTAGCCGCCCGACACGATGTCGTCCTGCTGCTGCGCCGACAGCGTGCGCTCCGGCTGGGCCAGGGAACGCGTCGATAGCCGGAGATAGATCGATGAGCCCTTCGGTTGCTGCATGTGCTCCAGCCCGAAGCGCATCAGCACCGCCAGTTCGTCGACATAGGCGGGCTCATAGGAAAGCAGGCCAGGCTGGCCAATGCCGATCAACGGCGTGTGGATGCTCTGGTGTGCTCCGCCCTCCGGCGCCAGCGTCACGCCGGAGGGCGTGGCGACGATCATGAACCGTGCATCCTGATAGCAGGCGTAGTTCAGCGCATCGAGGCCACGGGCGATGAAGGGATCGTACAGAGTGCCGATCGGCAGAAGACGGGTGCCGAACAGCTCGTGACTGAGGCCGAGTGCGGCCAGCTGAATGAACAGATTGTTCTCGGCGATGCCCAGCTCGATGTGCTGGCCGCGGGGTGTCTTTCGCCAGAGCTGCGCCGACACGACCTTCAATTCGCGGAAGACGTCCTCGGCTTCAGTGTGACCGAACAGGCCGCGCCGGTTGATCCAGGCGCCCAGATTCGTCGAGACTGAGACGTCGGGTGATGTGGTCACGATGCGCCGCGCCAGCTCACTGTCCTCGCCCGCGATCGCGTTCAGGATCTTGCCGAAGCCCGCTTGCGTGCTCGACTCCTTGTCCTTCGGGGTGGGCAGTGCCGCCGGGATATCGACAACCGGCGCCTCCGTGCGCCGCCGGCCCGCCTGATTGAAGGGCGCTTGCTTCAGGAACGCCTCCAACTCGGAGGCTGAAACGCCGAGGCCTGCAAACTTGTCCCACTCGGCACCGTCGGCGATGTCCATGCCCTTGCGGAACTGGGCCATCTGCTCGAGCGTCATCAGGCCGGAGTGATTGTCCTTGTGGCCGGCGAACGGCAGGCCCTGGCCCTTGATCGTGTAGGCAATGAAGCAGGTCGGCGTGTCGTCGTTCACGCTTTCGAAGGCATCGATCACCGCCTGCATGTCGTTGCCGGCGAGGTTGGTCATCAGCCGGTGCAGCGTGTCGTCGTCATGCTGTTCGAGAATGCGCCGGACGCCGGGATACTGGTTGAGATCACGGGTCAGCGCCTCGCGCCAACCAGCGCCACCCTTGAACACGAGCGCGGAATACAGCGAATTGGGACAGTCGTCGATCCACTGCCGCAGCTGTTCGCCATCAGGCTGCCTGAAGGTCTCTTCGAGCAGCTTGCCGTACTTCAGGGTAACTACCCGCCAGCCGACCAGTTCGAACATCTCGCCGATCCGGCCGAACAGCCGGTCGTTGACTACGCCGTCCAGGCTCTGGCGGTTGTAGTCGATCACCCACCACAGGTTCCGCACGTCGTGCTTCCAACCTTCGAGCAGCGCCTCGAAGATGTTGCCCTCGTCGAGCTCGGCGTCGCCGACCAGCGCCACCATCCGGCCGGTGGGACGTTCGGCAGGGGAGAGCTGTTTCAGCCGGACGTAGTCCTGCACGATCGAAGAGAACAAGGTCATCGCAACGCCCAATCCGACCGAGCCGGTCGAGAAATCGACGTCGTCCACGTCCTTGGTGCGCGAAGGATAGGACTGCGCGCCGCCGAGCGCGCGGAAGTTCTCCAGCTTCTGCTGCGTCTGGTGGCCGAACAGGTATTGGATGGCGTGAAACACCGGCGAGGCGTGCGGCTTTACCGCGACCCTGTCCTCGGGCTTCAGCACGGAGAAATAGAGCGCGCTCATCACCGTGGCGAGCGAAGCGCAAGAGGCTTGGTGGCCGCCGACTTTCAGCCCGTCGCGGTTGGGCCGCAGGTGATTGGCATGATGGATCGTCCAGGCCGAGAGCCACAGGACCTTGCGCTCCAGCTCGCGCAGGTGCTTCAGCCGCTGGGCGCGTTCAGTCCGGCCCGCGTTGGCGTCGATCGGTGCAATGGCGTTCATGGAGAACTGGATACGCCCGATTCAGGGGCAAATCCTTGCGTTTGGTCCGCCAAACTCGGTGGATAGGGTAGATTTGACCGGATTATGCTAGAATTTAGCAATGATCTCCCTCGATCCGATCGACCGCCGCATCCTCGACCAGCTCCAGCATGACGGACGACTGAGCAACGCCGATCTCGCCGACAAGGTCGGGCTCAGCTCGTCGCCCTGCTGGCGGCGGGTCAAGGCACTGGAGGAGGCGGGCGTCATCAAGGGCTACGCGGCGTTGCTCGACGCCAAGTCGGTCGGTCTGTCGGTCAACGTGTTCATGAGTGTGTCGCTCTCGACCCAGAACGAGAAATCGCTGAAGGAATTCGAGCGCGCCGCCGCGGCCCGGCCCGAGGTGATGGAGTGCTACCTGATGACCGGCGACAGCGACTACCTGCTGCGCATCGTGGTGCCCGACCTCGAAGCCTATGAGCGCTTCGTCATGGACTTCACCAAGATCCCCGGGATCGCCCAGATCAGGAGTTCCTTCGCGCTGCGGCCGGTAAAGCAGGGCACGGCGCTGCCGGTGTGATCCTTCATATTCCTCTCCCCTATCGGGGGAGAGGAGAAAGAGGGAATATCGACCTCGGAGGTGCAAGTCATGCCCACGCCCGTCTCGTTCGATCCCGATGTCGCTCGCCAGTTCGTCCGCTACGCGCACCTGGTCGCCGGCCGCGGCTACATCCATAACACGCTGGGCAACATCGTGATGCGCGTGCCGCATCCGGACCATCCGCACGGGCTGGCCTACACCAAGCCGTCCCAGATCTCGCTCGAGGAGATGGGCGAGGCTGACCTGGTGGTCACCGACGTGCCGTCGCCCGCGATCCTGTGCGGCACGCGAATGACCTCGATCGGGCACAATCTCAGCCGCGAGATCCTGCGCCTGCGTCCCGACATCAACGCCACCATCCATGTCCATGACGACGCGACCCTGGCGCTCTACAGCTCCGGCGCGCCACTCGAGTTCAAGGTTCTGTCTCTGGATCCGCCCTTCGTGCTGGGCAAGCCGGTGCATTTCGTGCCGGCCCATGTCGATGTCGAGGCCGATGTCTCTTCCGTCGCAGACTTCATCCGGGACACCAACCTGGTCGTTTTGGTCGGCCACGGCCTGACGGCGCTCGGACGCAACATCTCCGAGGCCTATCACCGGCTGAACACCTTCACCGCCGAGGTCCGCCGTGCGATCGAGGCCGAGAAGCTCGCGGCGCTCACCGGCACGCAGCCCGCCTGGCGCGCGCAGGCCGAAATCGAGGACATGTACCGCTTCGCCGAGCGCATCATCTATCCGGTGCGCGCCGACCACGTCATGGCCGAAGAAGCGGCATGAAGGGTTTCCCCTTCGGCACGACACTCCTGCTGATCCTCGCCGTCATCCTCTATGCCGGGATGATGGGCAGTCTTGCCGACGCGCCGCACAGCGACGCTGCCGGGCGCGGCATGGCGGTGGCGTTCGGCGCGATTTTCGCCGCCCTGCTGTTCGTGGTGCTGGCCCTGCTGTTGCTGATCGCCGCCCTCAAAGGGCGCATGTCGCTCGCCGGCAAGATCGGCGCCTTCATCGTTCTGCCGGCCGGCATGACCGCAGTCTGGCTAGCGGGCGATGCCTGGGCCAATCGCGACGGCTCGGCGATCTGGGTGCCGGCGTTGCTGCCGCCCATCATCGCGGCCTACGCGTTGCGCGCCCGCTTCGCCGCGCTGCGCACCCTGGACGGCATTCGAGGCGGCAGCCTGTCGGCTGAACTCGGCTTCGCGATCCTGATCGCGGTGCTGATCGGCGCGCCCCTCGTGCGGGTCTCCCTGGTCGAGGCGCCCGATCCCGCTGCCCAGGCGCGCGCCGCCGAAGAGGAGAAGGCGCGGCAGGAGGCTCAGGACAAGGCGGTGCGCGAGGCCAACGAACGCGAGGCGGCGAAGTTCGCGGCTCTCGGCCCGAATTCCCCGATGACCGACTACCTGCCGTTTCTCTACGGCAATCACGCGCGCGAGGCGCGCCAGGGCATCCGCCTCGTGCGCTCGCGCCAGCAGGATGCGGTTGCGCTGCTCGACTCGGGCCGCCTGAACGAGCTCTCCGGCCTGCTCGAATTCGACGTCGATGCGACGCCGGAACTATGCCGCGCCTATGCCGCTGCGCTCGGCAAGGCAGTCGCGGAAATCGACCCGAAGACCGGCTCGAACCAGATCGGCAAGGCGATCGACCTCGAACGCCAGCTGCCCAACCTGCAATGGCTGGCCGGCGAAAGTTGCGATCTCGCCGCGCCGCTTGGCGTGCTGGAGAAGAACCTGCGCGCCGTCGCCGATTCCTCGCGCATCACCGGTTTCGCCGACAAGCTCGCGAAGCTCGGGAAGTAGGTCTTCCTCGCCGGAAGTCTAAACCTCGATTTCGCCCGCCAGCATCGGAACGCACTTGCCGCCGATATAGGTCGCGACGACCCTGCCGGCCTTCTTCTCGGCCGCAGCCTCGAGGATCGACGGCCGGCCCATGTCGAAGCCCTGGCCGATGATCGTGTTCACGGTCAGGTCGGCACGCGCGTCGTAGTGCGCGAGCAGGCCACCCAGCACGACATTGGCGCCGCCGGTCGCGGGATCCTCGAGAATGCCCATCGCCGGCGCGAACATGCGGCACTGGATGTCGCGGTTGTCCTCGCGGGTCCGGACGTAGAGGTGAATGCCGATTGCCCGCTCTCGGGGCAGGCCGCGCAGGATCGCATCGGCACACGGCGCGGCGGCGGCCAACGCCGCGCGCGACGCGAGCTCGACGAACAGCAGGGGCGTGCCGCACGAGGCGATACAAGGGCGGTGGGTCGAGGTCCGGATGTCGGAAGGTGCGAGCGAGCAGGCGTCGGCCACGAACGCCACGTCGACCTCGTCGCCGATGGCGAGCGGTTGCGGGGCGGCGAGCCGGGCTGCGACGACGTTGCCGCCGCGCCGCGTCAGGTCCATTGCCACCAGCCCGGCCTTTTCCTCGAAGGCGAGCTTGTCGCCCACGATCTTTCGGCCCAGCGCCTCGCCCGCCCGCGCCAGCACATAGGCCGTGCCGACGTTGGGATGACCGGCGAACGGCAGCTCGGCCTTGGGGGTGAAGATGCGGACCTCGGCGGTGTGGGCAGGGTCCTTGGGCGGCAGCACGAAGGTCGTCTCGGCGTAGTTGAATTCTCCGGCGATGGCCTGCATCTGCGCGGTCGACAGTCCGCGCGCATCCGTCAGCACGGCCAGTGGGTTGCCGCCGAATTTCTGGTCGGTGAAGACGTCGACGGTCTGGAAGGCATATTTCATTGGCGGACCCTAACGGCGCTGCTGCACTGCACCGAACGAGATTAATTCGGCACCGCACCAAATTCGCTTTTTGTCGAGCCTTGGTCGGGACGGCAGAAGGCAATAGTCTCCGCCTCATGGCCCAGACTTCGGCCCAGATCTCCTACGACCACGGCGTTTCGACCAAGAAGCTGATCGGCGAAACCATCGGCAATTTCTTCGACAAGACCGTCGAAAAGTACCGCGACCGCGAGGCGCTGGTCGTGAAGCACCAGAGCGTGCGCTGGACCTGGGGAGAGCTCGGCCGCCGGGTCGACGAGCTTGCGGCTGGGCTGGTGGCCCTCGGCCTGGAGCGCGGCGATCGCATCGGCATCTGGTCGCCCAACACCTATGAGTGGACGCTGACCCAGTTCGCCACTGCCAAGGCGGGGCTGGTGCTGGTCAACGTCAATCCGGCCTACCGCCGTGCCGAGCTCGAGTACGCGATGAACAAGGTCGAGTGCAAGGCGCTGATCCTGGCGCCGGCGCTCAAGACCTCGAACTACCTCGAGATCGTGGGCGACCTCACGAAGGACAGGAAGCTTCCGCACCTGAAACACATCGTGCGGCTGGGTACGGAGAAGACTCCGGGCATGCTGAATTTCGACGACGTCGCCAAGGCCGGCGCCAACAAGGAGCGCGCCTATCTCGCCGACCTGGCGCCCAAGCTGCAGTTCGACGATGCGATCAACATCCAGTTCACCTCAGGCACGACCGGCTTTCCCAAGGGTGCCACGCTTAGCCACCACAATATCCTGAACAATGGCTACTTCGTCGGCGAAGGCCTGAAGCTCACGCCCGACGACCGGCTGTGCATCCCCGTGCCGCTCTATCACTGCTTCGGCATGGTGATGGGCAATCTCGGCTGCCTGACCCATGGCTCGACCATGGTCTATCCCGCCGAGGCTTTCGATCCGTTGGCCACGCTCAAGGCCGTCGCCGAGGAGCGCTGCACGGCGCTCTATGGCGTGCCGACCATGTTTATCGCCCAGCTCGACCATCCCGAGTTCGCGAAGTTCGATCTCAAGAGCCTGCGCACCGGCATCCTGGCGGGCTCGCCCTGCCC
>CAYZQZ010000097.1:0-11082 GCA_964480235.1 uncultured Reyranella sp.
TCAGGGTGATCGAATGGGTGATGTTGTAGATGATCAGCGGCTTGTAGACGTTCATCTCGAGATAGCCGCCGGCGCCGCCGAAGCCGACCGCGACGTCGTTCGCCATGACCTGGACGGCGAGCATGGTAAGCGCCTCGCACTGGGTCGGGTTGACCTTGCCCGGCATGATCGACGAACCTGGCTCATTCTCCGGGATGTGGAGCTCGGCGAAGCCGGCGCGCGGGCCGCAGGACATCAGGCGTATGTCGTTGGCAATCTTGTAGAGCGAGGTGGCCAGCGTGCGGAATGTGCCTGAGAGCTGGACCAGCGCGTCGTGAGCACCCTGGACGGTGAACTTATTGGGCGCCGACACGAAGGGTAGCCCGGTGAGCCTCGCCAATTCGGCAGCGGCCGCCTCGGCGAAGCCCGGGGCCGCATTGATGCCGGTGCCGACCGCCGTGCCGCCCAGCGCCAGGCGATAGACGCCCTTCAGCGCGTCCTGTAGACGCTCGAGATCGTCGGCCAGCATGCCGGCGTAGCCCGACCATTCCTGGCCGAGCGTCAAGGGCGTCGCGTCCTGCATGTGGGTGCGGCCGATCTTCACGATGTCGGCCCACAGTTTCGCCTTGGCGTCGATCGCATCGTGCAGCGCTTTAACGGCCGGGATCAGTCGGCCAGTCGTCTCCACCGCGGCGGCGACATACATTGCCGCCGGAAACGAATCGTTCGACGACTGGGACATGTTGACGTGATCGTTGGGATGGACCGGCTTCTTGGAGCCAAGCGCGGTCCCGGCGATCTGGCAGCAGCGGTTAGACACTACTTCGTTGACGTTCATGTTGAACTGGGTACCCGAGCCGGTCATCCAGACATGCAAAGGGAACATGTCGTGGTGCTGACCGGCGAGAATCTCGTCGCAGGTCTGGACGATCAGCTTGTGGACCTGGGCATCGAGCCGGCCACCGGCCCGGTTGGCATTGGCCGCGGCCTTCTTGAGCTGGGCATAGGCGGTGACCATCTCACGTGGAATAAGATCCTTGCCGATGCTGAAATGCTCCAGGGAACGCTGGGTCTGGGCGCCCCAAAGGCGATCGGCCGGGACGTCGACTTCGCCCAAGCTGTCGAATTCCTTGCGCATGTCGGTCATGAACCCTGTCCTCTGCTGGATGGCACCCGTCGAATCGCCGTCGAGACGCTAACAAACGCGACCTGACGGCGAAAGCCCGCTACACTGCACGCCAAGGAGACGCGGGGAGTCATGATCGAGTGTGTCCGATTGTGGACTGGTGCGGATAGCCAGTCGCATTTCGAGTGGGGAGCGATCGAGCTCGTGGCGGGCGCGCGCGGCGACTTCCTGAGCGGCAAAATCGGCGCCGTCAGCGTGGCCCTGCAGGAGACGAATTCCGGCGGCACCTTCGAGTGGCACACCGCGCCGGCGCGCCAGTTCGTTATCACTCTGAGCGGCACGCTCGATTTCGTCACGCGTGAGCAGGAACATTTCATCTTGAAGCCCGGGATCGTCCTGCTCGCCGAGGACACCGCGGGGGGTGGCCATTCGTGGAAGCTGATCGACAGTGAGCCATGGCGGCGCGTCTATGTCGTGCTCGCGCCGGGTGTGAACGTACCTTTCAAGGCAGGGGCCAAGCCATGAGCAACGAAGAGGTCGACGTCGTCCTGGTGGGCGCCGGCATTATGAGCACGACGCTCGGCGTGTTCCTCAAGGAGCTGAAACCCGATCTCAGGATCGAGATGGTCGAGCGCATGCCTGGCGAGGCCCAGGAGAGTTCGGGTGCCTGGAACAACGCCGGCACGGGCCACGCCGCAAACTGCGAACTGAACTACACGCCGATGCGCAAGGACGGCACGGTCGACATCGCCAAGGCGCTGGAGGTCAATGTCGAGTTCGACCTGTCGCGGCAGTTCTGGTCGTATTTGATCAAGAAGGGCCAGATCGCGACGCCCGACAGCTTCATCCATCCAGTGCCGCATATGAGCTTCGTGATCGGCACCGATCGCCAGGCGTTCCTGAAGAAGCGGCATGCCGCGATGAGCGCGCACCATTGCTATCACGGCATGGAGTATTCCGAGGACCACGCCAAGATCGCCGAATGGGCGCCGCTGATCATGGAAGGCCGCGATCCCACGCAGCCGGTGGCGGCGACGCACATGATCAACGGTGCCGACGTCAACTACGGTGCGTTGACGAAGAACCTGCTCGACGTGCTGCGCAAGCAGGACTGCTTCAGCGTGCATTTCGGCGAGATGGTGACCGACCTTCATCGCCGCCCCGGCGGCGGCTGGCGGGTCGACGTAAAGAACGAAACGACCGGCGCGCGGCGCACCATCGATGCGCGCTTCGTGTTCCTGGGCGCGGGCGGCGCCGCGCTCACGCTGCTGCAGAAGTCGGGCATCCCGGAGGCCTACGGCTTCGCGGGTTTCCCGGTGAGCGGCATCTGGCTGCGCTGCGACAAGCAGGAAGTGGTTAACCGCCACACCGCCAAGGTCTACGGCATGGCGGCGGCCGGCTCGCCGCCGATGTCGGTGCCGCATCTCGACACCCGCATCATCGACGGAAAGCGTTGGCTGCTGTTCGGTCCCTATGCCGGCTTTTCCACCAAGTTCCTCAAGCACGGCTCGTTCTTCGACCTGCCGCTGTCGCTCAGGCCCGGCAACATCCTGCCGTTGCTCGCGGTGGCTCGCGACAATTTCCCGCTGGAGGAATATCTCGTCGGCCAGGTGCTGCAGACCAGCCGCCATCGTTTCAAGGCGCTGCGCGATTTCTATCCGACCATGAGCCAGGCCGACTGGCACCTCTCGGTCGCGGGCCAGCGGGTGCAGATCATCAAGAAGGACACGCACCATACCGGCCAGCTCGAATTCGGCACCGAGATCGTGGCCTCGGCCGACGCCTCGATGGTGGCGCTGCTCGGCGCCTCGCCCGGCGCCTCGACCGCCGCCTACATCATGGTCCACATGATCGAAAGCGTGCTGCACAAGGACCTGATTGGCGAATGGGGCCCGAAGCTCAGGGAGATCATCCCGTCCTACGGCCATAACCTGAAGGAAGACGCGGCACTCCTGAAGAGGGTGCGCGCCGAGACCGCGGAAGTGCTGCGTCTCCAGAACGTCGCCTGAGCCCGGCCGTTTGAGCGACGCCTCGCTCGCTTCGGCGCTCGACGCCCTGCTGCGCTTCGGCGCACTGATGCTGCGCTCGGGCGAGGCGGCGTTCCGCGTACGCGAGGACATGGTCCTGCTGGCGCCGCGCCTTGGCATCGAGCGGTTCTCGATGCTGGTCACCCTCACCACGCTGACCGCGAGCGGCTGGCGCGGCGACGAGCAGCTTACCCTGGTGCAGCATGTCGGTCCGCTCGGCATCAATGCCGCCCGGCTAGGTGCGCTCGAACGGCTGGTGCGCGACTGTCCGGATTCGCTCGGCCCGACGGACCTGTCGGCGCGGCTGGAGCATGTCGAGATAGAAACGCCTCAGCATCCGACGGCGATCGTGGCGCTTGGCGTAGGGATGGCATCGGCGTCATTCGCCTGGTTGAACGACGGCAATGCACTCGAAATGCTGGCGGCCTTCGGGGCGGGTCTCGGGGGGCAGGCGTTGCGTTCCCCCTTGCTCGGACACAGGCTCAATCAATATGTCGTGGCCGCCGTCTGCGGCATCGCCGCAGCGAGCATTTATTGCATCGCGTCGACGGCGCTGACAGCTGCAGGCCTGGCTCCCGGCCACGGCATCGGCTTGATCGCCGCTGCGCTCTTTCTGGTGCCCGGTTTTCCCCTGGTCGCCGCCCTTCTCGATCTGCTCCAGGACCAGATTCCCGCCGCACTGGCGCGGCTTGCCTACGGGCTCCTGCTCCTGACCTGCGCCGCGGTCGGCCTCGGCGGCGTGGCGTCGATCGTGGGCTTTTCCGTTCACGCCGTCCAGCCTCCGCCACTCGGTCTCCCCGCCACCCTGATGCTGCGTGGCCTGGCGAGCTTCGTGGGCGGCGTGGGCTTCGCCGTCCTCTACAACGCGCCGTGGCGCACGGCGTTCACCGTCGGCGTTCTGGCGCTGGCCGGAAACGAGCTGCGGCTCGCATTGCAGGATGCCGGCGTCGGCCAGGCCCCTGCCACCTTCGCCGGTGCCCTGTGCGTGGGTCTTCTTGCCTCGCTTGCGCAGCACCGCCTGCGCGAGCGGCGGATCGAGCTCACGGTTCCCGGCATTATCATCATGGTGCCGGGCAGCGCAGCCCTTCAGTCCTTCGTCCTGTTCAGCCGCGGCGACACGCTGGGCGGCCTGCAGGCTGGTGTCACTGCGGTGTTCGTGGTCGGTGCCATGGCACTTGGCCTCGCGGTCGCGCGTTTCGCCAGCGAGCGCAAATGGCTGTTCGAAGGATGAAATTCGCGTGACGCGTTCCCTGGTACTGCTGCCGGGCTTCATGTGCGACGCCGAGTTGTGGAGCGACATGGTGCCAGACCTTGAACGGCTGGGATCGCTGCACTACGGCAACGTCTATCGGGACGACACGCTCGGAGGCATGGCGAGCCGCGTGCTGGCCGAGGCACCCGGGCGCTTCGTGCTGGTAGGATTTTCGATGGGCGGGTTCGTCGCGCGCGTGCTCACCCTGATGGCGCCGGAACGCGTGGCAGGCGTCGCCTTCGTGGCCTCATCAGCGCGCGAATACAGCGAGGCAGAGCGCGAGCGGCGGCGGGCGGGCGCCCTGCCCGGTGACAGGCCCAGGAAGGCCAATCCGGGCGTGGCGCTCGGCCTGCATCCAGATCGCGAGACCGATCCCGCACTGCTCGACCGCTTGCGCGCCATGCAGCGCCGGCTCGGACCGGACGTGCGGGCACGGCAGTCGGCGCTGATCCGCAAGGACGGCTACGCCGACCTCGAACGCATCACCTGTCCGTCCCTGGTGGTCGCCTGCCGCCAGGACCGGCTGCGCACCCTTGCCGAGACCGAGCGCATGGCGCGACACTTGCCAAACGCCCGCTTCGAGGTGATCGAGGACTGTGGCCACATGGCGCCGCTCGAGAAGCCGCACGAACTGGCCGCGCTGGTCGAGGGCTGGATCGCCGCCAGCGGTTTGTAACCCAGGAGGATTCGATGTGGTCTCTTGTCCGTCACAGCACCGCCGCCCTCTCCGGCATCCTGCTTGTCGCGCTCGGCGCCGGAACGGCGCGCGCCGATGCCATCGATGGCGATTGGTGCCATGCTGACGGCAAGCGCCTGACGATCAACGGGCCCGACATCACGACACCGGCCGGCGCCAAGCTCAAGGGCGACTACGACCGGCACCATTTCTCCTACGTCGTGCCCGCTGGCGAGCCCGGCAGTGGCGCGACCATATCGATGCAGTTGCTCAACGAGCTCAACATGGCGCTGAAGCCGCCCACCGGCGACGAGCAGAACTGGCGCCGATGCGGCAAGCCGATCAGCTGACCGGACGGCGGCGCCCGAACAGCAACTCGACAAAGCGGGCACCCGAAAGCGCCGACAGCTCGGTAACCGTCACGTAGACAAGGAAGCAGACGAACAGCCAAACCTGGATAGCGACGAAGCGCTCCCAGGTGAAAGCCTCGATCGCCGCCTGGCGTGCGGCTGCATAGCCGCGCTCGTCTCGAAGGAAGTCCACATACTGCTCCACGATCCGGACCAGCAGCACCAGCACCGTATAGAGCACCGACTTGAAGAGGATCGGCCGCCACAACGGGGCGCCGCGATAGCGGTCGATGAAGTTGAACTTGTCGGTGATCAGAATCACCTTGCCGACGATCAACGCCAGCACCGTGACGAACAGGAAGTTCGTCAACGCGAACCAGTAATGTCGCATCACCAGGTTGCTGGTGAAGGTGATGACGTTGAAGGCACAGAAGAAATAGACCGTTGGCGGCAGGATGAGCTTCAGCTCATGCACCAGGAAAAGGCCGAGCTTCGCCGGTGTCACATCCGGCCTCCGTCAACCACGAACGTCTGCGCCGTGATCAGGCGACTGTCGTCGCCCCCCAGGAACAGCGCCATGCGGGCAATGTCGGGCGGGTAGACCTTCTCCTTGAGACATTGAAGCTGCATCAGCTGGGCCTCGGCCTCGGGCGTCAGCCAGAGCTCGATCTGGCGCTGGGTCATGATCCAGCCCGGCGTGATCGAATTGACGCGAATCCCGTGCTCGCCGAGATCGCGCGCCAAGCCACGCGACATGCCGATCACCGCGGCCTTCGCCGCCTGGTACACGCTGAGGTGTGGCGTCATCGTGTGGTAGCTGACCGAGCTGAAATTCACGATCGATCCGCCGCCTGCCTTCTTCATGCCCGGCACAACGGCCTGGATGGCGAAGTAGGCATGACGCAGATTGACCGCCATGCGCTCGTCGAAGAACTCGACAGTGACGTCTTCGATCCTGTGGCGATCGTCGCGCGCGGCATTGTTGACCAGCACGGTGACAGGCCCGTTCTTCGCACCCGCCTCGCCAATCGCGGCCTGATAGGACTTCACATCGCGAATATCGCATTTGTAGAAGGTGGCGCCGGTCCTTGCCGTCACCGCCTTCGACGCTGTCTCGTCGATATCGACGAAGGCCACCTTGGAGCCTTGCGCCGTGAAGTGCTCGACGATGGAGGCGCCGATCCCGGACCCGCCGCCCGAGACGAAGACGCTGCGCCCCTTCAGGCTTGGATAGGAAGCGAATTCAGCCATGACTCCTCACAGAGTTGATATTCTGAAGGTTATCTCCGCCGAGACCTCCGCGCCGCCGGCCAGTCGCGTCCGTGCAATCTGACCGCTCACGTGGCTTACCGGCTCGACACAGAAGAATGGCCGACCCGGCGGAGTATAGACAACCAGATGCTCGAGCGGTGCCGTGGCGGACAGATCCAACCGCAATCGGCGCGAGGGCCAGACAATGGCGGCCTTGCCGTCCCAGTGCTCGAAGCAATTGTCGAGCGCGGCAGTGTCGGGATTGCGGCCGTGGCAGAACTCCCAGACATCGGGCACGGCCGCGCGCGCCGTTGGCAACACATCACTGTCGGTCTGCCAAACGGCGTCGGCGTGGAAGAACAGCTCGCAATCCGGTTCGCGCGTGAAGAAGGGATGCAGGCCTAAGCCCATGGGCACGTCATGCGTCTCGACATTCATCGCGCCGAAGGTCACACGAAGGCCGCCGGCATCGAGTTCGAAAGACTGGCGTGCGCGATAGCGGAAAGGCCAACCCGTCCTGCCGTCGTGCTCGTAGGCGATGTCGGCAGAGCTGCCGTCGCAGCGCTCGACCTGCCAGGCCGCCGACCAGCCGTCGCCATGCATGGGATGGCGTTGCCCCGGCCAGTTCGGCGCCAACGCGATCGTCCTGCCATCGAACTCGAACCGGCCGTTCGCGATGCGATTGGAGAACGGCACCAGGGGATAGCAGGCGGCATTGTTGGCTCTGCCGGAAGCAGCATCGGACGCCGTCATGGGGCGCAGGAGATCGAAACCCTCGCGGGCAAAGCGGGCGATCGCGCCACCGGACTCGGGCGCCAGATCGACGGCGAGTCGGCCCGACCGCAGCAATAAAAGCGTCACGACTTGATCGCTGCTCCTGTAGGATGCGCCGTCTTCAATTCGAGGCGGGGAAACTCAAAAATGTCGGTGAATATGCTGAAGCGGCGGCTGAAGGCGGGCAAGGCCTGCGTGAACGGCTGGCTCGCGATTCCCAACGGCTTCTCGGCCGAAGTCATGGCGGGCTGCGGGTGGGACAGCGTCACCGTCGACATGCAGCACGGCGTGCAGGACTACCTCTCCATGGTCACCTGCTTCCAGGCCATGGACAAACATCCGATCACGCCGCTGGTGCGCGTGCCTTGGAACGAGCCTGGTATTGTCGGCAAGGCGCTCGACGGCGGCGCCTGGGGCGTGATCTGCCCGATGGTGAACACGCCGGCCGAAGCCAAGGCGCTGGTCTCCTACGCGCTCTATCCGCCGAAGGGCAAGCGCTCGAACGGCCCGATCCGCGCCGGCAACTACGGAGAGGCGACGCCCTACCAGGCGACCGCCAACGACGAAGTGCTGATCATCCCGATGATCGAGACGCAGGAAGCGATCGACAATATCGACGCCATCCTCGACGTGCCGGGCGTGAGCGGCATCTATGTCGGCCCGTCGGACCTCGGCCTCTCACTCGGCCTCGTCCCGAAGCTCGACCGCGACGAGCCGCAGGTGCTGAAGATCTACGAGAAGCTTACGACCGCCTGCAAGAAACGCGGCCTGTTCGCCGGCATTCACAATGGGACGGCAAGTTACGCCGCCAAGGCCGTCGCCATGGGCTTCCAGTTCTGCACGATCGCCAATGACTCGGGCCTGCTCTCCATGGCAGCGAAGAGCGCGGTGAACGGCTTCCGCAAGGAAGCGGGCGCCGTCGCGGACAAGTAGGCTGCCAACCAGTAAGCGTGCCGTAACTTTACTGGCACGCTGATTGCTCCTCTCCGGGCCAAGACAACCCGCGGAGGAAGCGATGAGTGGCCTGGGCGGACTGAACAAGGCACCCGATGGCGTGGTCATCGGGCTGGTGCAAATCCAGAACCCCGTCGTCGCCACGCCCGAGGACCTGGCGCGGCAGACCGACCGGGTGTGTGCGCTGGTCGCCAAGGCGCGGCGCAACATGGCGACCATGGATCTGGTGGTCTTCCCGGAGTCCTCGCTCCATGGACTGTCGATGGACACCAACCCGGCGATCATGTGCCGGCTGGACGGTCCCGAGGTCGAGCGTCTGCGCGGCGCCTGCATCGCAAACGACATTTGGGGCTGCTTCTCGATCATGGAATTCAATCCCCACGGCAACCCGTTCAACTCGGGCATCATCATCGACAACAAGGGCGAACTCCGCCTCTACTATCGCAAGATGCATCCTTGGGTGCCGGTCGAGCCGTGGGAGCCGGGCGATCTCGGCATTCCGGTATGCGACGGCCCGAACGGTTCGAAGCTCGCGCTGATCATCTGCCACGACGGCATGTTCCCCGAGATGGCGCGCGAGAGCGCCTACAAGGGTGCCAACGTCATGATCCGGACCGCGGGCTACACCGCGCCGATCCGCCAGAGCTGGCACTTCACCAACCAGTCCAATGCCTTCTGCAACCTGATGTACACGGCTTCGGTCTGCCTGGCGGGCTCCGACGGCAGCTTCAACTCGATGGGCGAAGGCATGATCGTCAACTACGACGGCACGCCGCTCAGCCTCGGCAACGGCGTTCCTGACGAGATCATCACCGGCGAGGTGCGGCCCAGGCTCTGCGACGAGGCACGCACCCACTGGGGCGTAGAGAACAACATCTACCAGTTCGGCCATCGCGGCTACGTCGCGGTCAAGGGTGGAGCCCGTGACTGCCCCTACACCTACATGCACGACCTCGCGGCTGGCCGCTACGAACTGCCGTGGGAGAGGCAGGTCAAGGTGACCGACGGCACGAGCTGCGGCTTCGCCGCGCCCACGCGCAGCTTCAAGCCGGTGCCAACCACCTGGCGGACCGGTAAGCTCGCGGCGGAATGATCCTCCGCAATGCCACCCTCCCCGACGGCAGCCGACACGACATCGACCTGAAGGACGGCCGCATCGCGGCCTTCCTGCCGCCGTCAAAGGACGAGCCGGCACTGGTCGCCCTGCCGCCGCTGGTCGATGGCCACATCCATCTCGACAAGACCCTGCTCGGCCTGCCCTGGGTGCCCAACCAGGCCGCAGGCAATGCCGTTTCCGACCGCATCGCGGCCGAGCGGCGGGTGAGGGCGGCGCGCACCGTGCCCGAAACGGTTACCGGCGCCAATCTCGTAAGGCAGGTGGTGGCAAGCGGCACGCTTCACATGCGCACGCATGTCGACATCGACAACCAGCTCGGCCTCCGGAACCTCCACGCGATTCTGGAGGTGCGCGAGCGCTTCCGCGATCTGGTCACGATCGAGATCGTGGCATTCCCGCAAAGCGGCATCCTGCGCTCGCCCGGCACGGCCGACCTGCTCGACGAGGCCGCGGTCAACGGCGCCGATCTGATCGGCGGCCTCGATCCGGTCGGCATCGACGGCGACCTGAACGGCCATCTCGACCAGGTGTTCACGATCGCCGGCAGGCGCGCCAAGGGCGTCGACATCCATCTGCACGACGGTGGCGAGGCAGGCCTTGCCCAGATCGACGCCATCGCCGAGCGCACGGCCAGCGGCGGACTGCAGGGCAAGGTCGCCATCAGCCACGCCTTCGCCCTGGGCTCGGTGCCGCTCGACATGGCACGCCGTACCGCCGATCGGCTGGCGCGGGCCGGCGTCGCGATCATGAGCCATGGGCCGGGCGCGGCACCCATGCCGCCGCTGCTGATGCTGCGCGAGCACGGTGTCGCCGTCTTCGCGGGCTCCGACAACATCCGCGACGCCTGGTCTCCGTTCGGCAACGGCGACATGCTCGAGCGTGCCATGCTGATCGGCTACCGCGGCAACTTCCGCCGCGACGAAGAACTCGCCTTCGCCCTCGATCTGGCGATGTCCAACGCCGCAAAAGTTCTCGGGCTCAGGGACTATGGCCTGGTGGTCGGCGGCCCGGCCGACCTGGTCGTGGTCGAGGCCGGTTGCGTGGCCGAAGCGGTCGCCACTCGCCCCGCGCGCAGGATGGTGATAAAGGCCGGGCGCGTCGTCGCCCGGGACGGCGCGCTGGTTTCCTGAACTGAGCCCATCTCCCAGAGATTCGTCATGGCGTCGCGTCAGGCCGTGCTCGGCATGGAGCAGGCCTCCTTCTTCTACGGCTCCGCCCGTGTTTTCGAGAACGTGTCGTTCCAGCTGGACGATGCGCGCACGGCGCTGGTCGGCGACAATGGTGCGGGCAAGTCGACCCTGCTGAAGTGCCTGGCCGGGCAGCTCGAATTGAATACCGGCGCCGTCATTCGTTCGCGCGGCCTCAGGGTCGGCACTCTGCCGCAGGACATTCCCGAGGGCCTCGCCGATCGTCCATTGCGCGACATGCTGGGCGATGCGCTGGAGCGCGCCGGCCTCGGTGACGATTTGTGGCGCATCGACGTTCTGGCCGACGAGATCGGCGTCGCCCAGGAGCGGCTGGACAGGCCCTTCGGAACGCTTTCCGGCGGCTGGCAGCGGCTGCTGCTGATTGCGGC
>CAYZQZ010000098.1:0-10940 GCA_964480235.1 uncultured Reyranella sp.
TCGCCAACGGTTCGTACAACGAGCACATGGCGCTCGAGCGGGAGATCGCCGAGTTCTACGGCAAGAAGCATTGCATGGTCTTCACGACCGGCTACCAGGCCAATCTCGGGGTGATTTCCTCGCTGGTCGGCCCGGACGACTTCCTGCTGATCGACGCCGACAGCCACGCCTCGATCTACGATGCCTGCAAGCAGACCCAGGCCGAGGTCGTGCGCTTCAAGCACAACGACCCGGCGAGCCTGGATGCCCGCCTGCGGCGGCTGGGCGACCGGCCGGGCAACCGCCTGGTCGTGCTGGAAGGCATCTACTCGATGCTGGGCGACAGCGCGCCGCTGAAGGCCTTCATCGATGTCTGCAAGAAATACGGCGCCTACGTGCTGGTCGACGAAGCCCATTCGATGGGCGCCCTGGGCGAGAATGGCCGCGGTCTCTGCGAATCGGCGGGCGTGCTGGACGATTGCCACTTCATCGTCGGCACCTTCTCCAAGACGCTGGGCGCGATCGGCGGCTACTGCGTCTCCAACGACCCCGATTTCGACATCCTGCGCGTGACCACGCGCTCCTACATGTTCACCGCCTCGCTGCCGCCCTCGATCGTGGCCTCGGTGCGCCAGGCGCTGCGGGGCGTGACGGCGAACGGCAAGGAACTGCGCCGCCGGCTGTGGGAGAACGTGGCCACGCTGTATGACGGCCTCACGGAGCAGGGCTTCAAGCTCGGCCCCGAGCATGGGCCGGTGGTGGGCGTGCATCTGCCCGACCGCATGACGGCGATCGGCTTCTGGCGCGCCATGCTGGATGCCGGAATCTACGTCAACGTCGCCGTACCGCCGGCCACGCCCAACGGCGTGTCGCTGCTGCGCTGCTCGCTGTGCGCCGCGCACACCAAGGAACAGCTCGAGCACATGATCGAGGTCATGACCGGGATCGGCCGCCAGATGGGCGTGCTGGCGCCGAAGCTGCGCGTGGTTGCCGGCAAGGGTTGAGCGGCCAGTCCTCATCCTGAGGAGGCCACGAAGTGGCCGTCTAGGCGCTTTCGAGCGTAAACGCTCGAAACGCCCAGAAGGATGGGCCACAAACAAGGTGCTCGTTCCCACCCAAGGCGCGGAGGTTATTCCGCGCTGATCGAGACGCGATCCTGCGGATCGCTCCTCAGGGTGAGGTCTTGTCGTTAAGGCTACAGTAAAGGTCCCTCGCTACGTTCGAGATGACGGCCAACATGTTCACCCTCGCCCATCTCTCCGATCCGCATCTGCCGATGCCCGAGGCGCGTCCGGCCCAGCTCCTGAACAAGCGGGCGACCGGCTATTTCAACTGGTGGCGCAATCGCCGCCGCGTCCACGTTCCCCAGGCGCTGGCCGGCATCGTGGCCGACATCAAGGCGCGCCGGCCCGACCACATCGCGCTGACCGGCGACCTGGTGAACGTCTCCCTGCCGCAGGAATTCGAGCGCGCCGCGCGGTGGCTGGCGGATTTCAGCGGACCGGACCGCATCACCGTCATTCCGGGCAACCACGACGTCTATGTGAAGACCGACTGGGCCGCGAGCCTTGGCCGGTGGGGCGCCTACATCGCGAGCGACGGCGCGCCGCCCGCCGCGGGCTTCGACGTCTTCCCGACCTTGCGCCAACGTCGTTCCGATAGTGGGGGTGAGATCGCTCTGGTCGGCCTGTCGAGCGGCGTCGTGAAGCCGCCGTTGCTGGCCACCGGCGAGGTCGGCGAGGCCCAGCTTGCCCGCGCCGAGAGGATCCTGGGCGAGCTCGGCCGCCAGGGCCTGTGCCGAGTCGTCTTGATCCATCATCCGCCGCTGCCCGAATCGCGCTTCAAATGGCTGACCGACCGCGCCGCCTTCCAGGCGATGATCCGGCGGGTCGGCTGTGAACTGGTGCTGCATGGCCACAACCATCGCAGCGAAGTCGGCCGGATCGCGGGGCCGTGCGGGCCGGTGCCCGTGCTGGGCGTCGCCTCTGCCTCGGCGGCGCCGGACAGCAAGTACGGGCGCGCGCGCTATCACCTGATCAATATCGAGCGCGTGAACGAACAGGGCGCCGACGCCTGGTGCCTGCGGGTCGAGATCCGCGCCCTCAACCCGACGGCCGACGGCTGTGAGCCGGACGGAGAGATAATCCTGCACAGTCCCGCCGCGGCGCACTAAGAAGAGAAGACATGGCTGCATCAGACATCGTGGTCGCGCCGGTCGCCGGCAAAGCCGACCTCAAGGCGTTCATCGACCTGCCCAAGCGGCTGTTCGCCGGGCACAAGGGCTACACCGCGCATCTCAACGTCGAGCGGCAGGAAGCCTTCTCGCCGACCAAGAATCCCCTGTTCAAGCATGTCGATGTCGAGTTCTTCCTGGCGCGTCGTGGCGGCCGGGTGGTCGGCCGCATCACCGCCCAGATCGATCACGCCTACCTCGAGCGCTACAAGGACGACACCGGCCATTTCGGCTGCGTCGTCGCCGAGGACGATCCGGCGATCTTCGAGGCGCTGTTCCAGGCGGCCGAGGCCTGGCTGAAGTCCAAGGGCATGAAGCGCGTAACCGGCCCGTTCAGCCTCTCGGTCAACGAGGAGGTCGGGCTGCTGGTGTGGGGCTTCGACAGCCGGCCGATGCTGCTGGTGCCGTACGATCCGCCCTATGCCGGCCCGCGGGTCGAAGCTTGCGGCTATGCCAAGCTCAAGGACGTCTTCTCCTACGACTACGACGTCCAGAACGCGCCGGAGACGATCGGCAAGAAGCTGATGGCGCGCGCCGGCATGGAAGGCCGCGTCAAGGTTCGCACCGCCAACATGAAGATGTTCGACGCCGAGGTGCGCACCCTGGTCGGCATCTTCAACGACGCCTGGAGCGACAATTGGGGCTTCGTGCCGTTCACCCAGGCCGAGATTGACCATGCGGCCAAGGCCTTCGGACCGGTGATCGTCCCGGAGCTCGCGGTGTTCGTGGAGGTCGACGACGAGGCGGTGGCGTTCATTGTGGCCCTGACCAACCTCAACGAGGCGATCGAGGACTTCAACGGCGCACTGAATCCGTGGAATCTCGCCAAGCTGCTGTTCCGCATGAAGCTCGCCGGGGTCGGCAGCACCCGGGTGCCGCTGATGGGCGTGAAGAAGAAGTACCGCAACCATCCGCTGATGGGCGCGGGGCTCGCCATGATGGCGATCGACCAGCTGCGCCAGAACGGCAAGCGGCTGGGCAAGAAGACCGCCGAGCTGGGCTGGATCCTCGAGGACAACAAGGCGACCAACAACATCATCCGCTCGGTCGGCGGGGTCCACTACAAGACCCACCGAATCTACGAGAAAGCGCTCGGGTGAGTCCCACACGCGCTGCGGACTATGACCCCTCCGTCCGCGAGTACGCGGACGCCTCCCCATCTGAATGGGGAGGAGACCCCAGGTGACACCGCCGCCCGCGCCCGTCCGCCATCCCTCCGCGTTCGCGCCGCTGGCCAACCGGGCCTTCCTCGGGCTGTGGATCGCCAACCTGATGTCCAATGTCGGCGGCTGGATGCAGACCACCGGGGCGGCATGGGAGATGACCAGCCTGACCAGCGAGCCGATCTTCGTGGCGATGCTGTCGGCCGCCGGCACGCTCCCGATGTTCCTGTTCTGCTTCCTGGCCGGCATCCTGGCCGACCGCTTCGAGCGGCGGCGCTACATCATCCTCTGTCAGTTCTGGATGATGGCGGTGGCGGCGACGCTGGCCGTCCTGGCCTTCTTCGGCATGCTCAACGCCTGGAACCTGGTGGCGCTGTCCTTCTTGATGGGGCTGGGCAACGCCATGAACGCGCCGGCCTGGCACGCCGTGGTGCCGGAGATCGTCTCGGGGCCGCAGCTCCGGCCCGCGATCGCGCTCAACTCGGCGGGCTTCAACCTTGCCCGCACGGTCGGCCCGGTGATCGGGCAGATCCTGCTCGGGCTGGTCGGTGTCTTCCTGCTGTTCGCCATCAACACCTTCACCTATGTCGGCGTGATCCTGGCGATGCGGGCCTGGAAGCGGTCGGCGGAGGCCCGCGCCTCGCAACGCCGCGAGGGCTTCGCCGAGGCCGCCCGCAATGGCATCGCCTTCGTGCGCGATTCGGCGGTGCTGAAGGCGATCTTCGCCAGGGGCGTCTGCTTCTTCGTGCCGGGCATCTCGATGGGTACCCTGCTGCCGGTGATCGGCCGCTTCGAGCTGGGCCTGGACGAGTTCTCGTTCGGCGTCCTCTACGCGGTGTTCGGGGTCGGCGCGGTGGCGGGCGCCATGATGATGCCGACCGTCAACCGGCTGCTCGGCGCCGATCGTGCCAACATATGGGCAATGGGCATCACGGCGGCCGCGATCCTGACCGCGGCGCTGGCGATGACGCCCGTCGTCGTCGGCGTCGTGGTGGTGCTGAACGGCTTCTGTTGGATGACCGTGATCGCCAACAACGGCGCGTCGGTTCAGATGGTGCTTCCCAACTTCATGCGGGCGCGCGGCATGGCGGTACACCAGATGGTGTTTTTCGGTTCGATGGTCGTGGGCTCGCTGCTGTGGGGCAAGGTGGCGAACTTCTGGAGCGTGCAGACCGCGCTGATCGTCTCGGCCGTGATGCTGGTGCCGCTCACGATGCTCGCCGCGTCCATCCGGTTGCCGGGCGCCGGCGTGCCACGCACGTGAGCGCAGCTCGGGTTGTGTGCTGTTTGCAACACTAGTCCCCCAAAAATTATCGTTGTGGGACAGAATCTTCTTGTATGCGCGTCGATTAGTTGTAGATAGCAATCAGACGCCCACGCACGTGCCGCTGGCCCATAGTGGTTACGCAACGACGGAAAGCGTCCTTTTTGGCAGTGCCGGCCAAGTCGTCCGATCGAGTAGGACGATGAGGGCCGGGTCTGGAAGGGACCTTCTGATATGTTTGCTTGCCGCGCGGGGCGTGCTCCCCGCTATCGTGTCATTCGCCCGGTTGTCGCTCTCGTGTTGAGGGTAGACCGGGCCTCCGAGTTCAAGTCGGTCCCGCGGGACCCTTCTCCGTCGAGTATCGGCTGACGCGCGCTGCCCATTCAGGCACCGCCGTCGCGCTACTCACCCTTTCCCACAAGACGAACTTCCAAGACGGGGAACCCCCCAGCCATGACCGAGCGTATTTTCAAGTACCTCCGCGAGCAGCAACCCGAGACGCCCTGCCTGGTGATCGATCTCGACCTCGTCGAGTACAACTTCCGGCGGATGCGCGAGCTGCTGCCGGCCGCCCACATCTTCTACGCCGTTAAGGCCAATCCGGCGGCGCAGATCCTGTCGCGGCTCGCCAATGCCGGCTCGAAGTTCGATACCGCCTCCCGCGGCGAGATCGAGATGGTGCAGGCCGCCGGCGTGTCGGTCGATCGCATCTCGTTCGGCAACACGATCAAGAAGGAAAAGGACATCGCCTGGGCCTACCAGCAGGGCGTGCGCCTGTTCGCCTTCGACAGCGAGGCCGAGCTGCAGAAGCTGGTGCGCGCAGCGCCGGGGGCGCGGGTGTTCTGCCGCGTGCTCGTGGATTGTGGCGGCGCCGAGTGGCCGCTCAGCAAGAAGTTCGGCTGCGCGCCGGAGATGGCCAAGGACCTGCTGCGCAAGGCCAAGCAGTGGGGCATGGACCCGTACGGCATCTCTTTCCATGTCGGCAGTCAGCAGACCGACCTCGAGCAGTGGGACAAGGCCCTGGCCCAGGTCTCGCAGATGTTCTTCGCGCTCGCCGAAGAGGGCGTCGACCTGCGCATGGTCAATCTCGGCGGCGGCTTCCCCGCGCGCTACCGGGCGGAGATCAACAGCCTCGATGCCTATTGTGAGGCTGTCACCCGCGCGCTGGTGCGCCACTTCGGCAACCGCATGCCCGAGGTGATCATCGAGCCGGGCCGCTCCATGGTGGGCGACGCGGGCGTGATCCAGAGCGAAGTGGTGCTGGTCAGCCGCAAGGCCGCCAACGACCGCAAGCGCTGGGTCTACCTCGACATCGGCAAGTTCTCGGGTCTCGCCGAGACCATGGACGAGAGCATCAAGTACCGCCTGCGCACGCCGCGCGACGGCACGCGCGTCGGTCCGGTCGTGCTGGCCGGTCCGACCTGCGACTCTGCCGACATCCTCTACGAGAAGACCGAGTACAAGCTGCCGCTGTCGCTGAAGCCCGGCGACAAGGTCGAGATTCTCTCGACCGGCGCCTATACGACCACCTATTCGTCGGTTGCCTTCAACGGCTTCCAGCCGCTCAAGGCGATCTGCATCTAGCCCGGTTTCCACATCGGCACGAACCGGCGGGGCCTTGAGAAAGGCCCCGTCGCCGTTTATCGACCATTCCAACGATCAAAACAGGGGCGCCGAAATGGCCAGGAAGACCGCGCGCGGCGGAAAGTACGTCAACTTCAAGGGCCGTATGGTCATGATCGGCTTCGGCTCGATCGGCCAGGGCGTGCTGCCGCTGATCCTGCGCCATATCGGCATCAAGCCGAGCCAGATCACGATCATCGCCGATGAGATGCGCGGCGGCATTCCCGAAGCGAAGCGCTACGGCGTCGAGTTCATCGAGAAGCGTCTGACCAGGGCGAACTACCGCTCGATGCTGGCCGGCCGCCTCGACAAGGGCGATTTCCTGGTCAACCTGTCCGTCGAGGTCGCCTCGACGGCGCTGGTCGAGCTGTGCCAGGAAAAGGGTGCGCTCTACATCGACACTTGTATCGAACCGTGGCCGGGCGGCTATACCGACCCCAACCTGTCGGTCTCGCGCCGCTCCAACTATGCGCTGCGCGACGCGATGCTGAAGCTCAAGCCGCGCTACCGCGGCGGGCCGACGGCAGTGATTGCCCACGGCGCCAATCCCGGCCTGGTCTCGCACTTCGTCAAGCAGGCGCTGGTCAACATCGCCCGCGACACCGGCGTGAAGGTCAAGACGCCGACAACGCGCGACGGCTGGGGCCGTCTGGCCAACCGGCTCGGCATCAAGGTGATTCACATCGCCGAGCGCGACACCCAGGTCTCACCCCGCCCGAAGGAAGTGGGCGAGTTCGTCAACACCTGGTCGATCGACGGCTTCGTCTCCGAGGGCGGGCAGCCGGCGGAGATGGGGTGGGGCACGCACGAGAAGGCGCTGCCGCCCGACGGGCGGCGCCACACGTTCGGCTGCGACGCGGCGATCTACCTGAACCGTCCCGGCCTGCTCACGCGCGTGCGCACCTGGACCCCGCTCGAGGGGCCTTTCCACGGCTTCATCATCACGCACAACGAATCGATCTCGATGGCCGACTACTTCACCGTGCGCGACGGCAAGAAGGTGGTGTATCGGCCGACCGTGCACTACGCCTATCACCCGTGTGACCAGGCGATCATGTCGATGCACGAGATCGCGGGAAAAAACCTCAAGCAGCAGAAGCGCCAGCGCCTGATCGTCGAGGAGATCACGTCGGGCCGCGACGAGCTGGGCGTTCTGTTGATGGGCCACAAGAAGGGTATCTACTGGTACGGCAGCCAGCTCGACATCCACGAGACGCGCCGGCTGACGCCCTACAACAATGCGACCTCGATCCAGGTCTGCGCCCCGGTACTGTCGGGCATCGTCTGGGCGCTGGAGAATCCCGATCGCGGCATCGTCGAGGCCGACGAGATGGATTTCGACCGCAATCTCGAGATCTGCATGCCCTATCTCGGCCCGGTGGTCGGCAAGTACGGCGACTGGACGCCGCTGAAGGACCGCGGCGGGCTGTTCCCCGAGGACCTCGACAAGTCCGACCCGTGGCAGTTCAAGAATTTCCGGGTGGTGTGAGCCGGCGGGGACAACACCGAGCCTCGATCGCACCGTCCGGCGAACCGGAGGTGCGGGCCTCCTCGTTCCTGCCGGCGGTGGCGTGGCGCGCCGAAGCTACTTGAGAAGCTTGAGGCACTCGCCGGCTTCTTCCGCGGCGGTGCGGGCGACGTCGCGCTTCATCGATCCGTTCATGACCATCGGTCGAACGGCAGTCGTCAGCGCTTCCTTGATGTCGGTCGTGGGCGTAACCGACGGGGCGACCTTGCCGTAGATCGTCCTGGCTTCCGGCGAAAGTCCGCCGGAGCATGCCGTTGCTGCGGCCTGGTCGGCCTGCGCGACCATCGGCGTCAGGACAATCAAGGCTGTCAGAAGGAGGCTGTGCTGGCTGGTCATGGGCTCACCCGAGGGATGATGAAGAGCGCTGGATCAGCTTGCGGCCGGTAGTCGCCGTTCGCCGTCGGAAAATCAAGCACGAACGCCGTCCCTCCACTTCGTGCGGCGCCGGTGGTTGGCAGTTCAGGAACATCCGGATGATCTGATAAGCTAGACGCCTAATTTGGGGGAGTGCCAGCCAAAATGCGGTCCAGATCGATTCTCGGGTTCGGCGCCGGCGCGCTGCTGCTGTGCCTCGCCGCCCAGCATTCGGCGGCCCAGTCGTCGCCGGCCCCGTCGCCGTCAGCCAATGCTGCCTGCAACATCACGCTGCAGTCCGGCGAGGAGGGCAACCTCACCGCCAAGCAGGGCGACACGGTCACGGTGTGCCTGCCGATCAGCTCGGGTACCGGCTATTCGTGGCAGGTTCAGATGGGCAGCGATGCCTTCACGCTGGATCCCAAGCCGGTCACCGCCCGCGCCGGCACGCAGCCCGGCGCCCCGGCCACGACGCGCTTTACGATGAAGGCGACGACGCCGGGCGATTACACCCTGATCTTCATGCTCCTGCCGCCGGGCAACAGCGGTGCCGAGGCGGGGCGCGCATTCGTCGGTCTGAAGGTCCAGTGAACCGCATGCGCCGGGTGCCGATGCGCCCTCGGCGGGGCGGAAGCGAGATGCCGAGGCCGCCGGAGGCGCCCTCGGCATGAGCCTGCATCTCGGGATCCTGCAGCTCGTCAGCACGATCGTCTTCGTGTTGGCTGCCGTCGCCTCGCTGGCGGCGGGCTACAAGCTGCGCGGATCGACCGGGCTTCTGGGCTGGGGAATTGCCCTGCTGATGATGGCTCTCAGCAATTTTCTGCTCTATCGCTACGGCGCCGTCGCGGATCCCTCGGGGCTGGTGACCGTCGGGACCCTGTTCGTGGCGGCGTGTGCCACGATGTGGATGAGCCTGCGCCAGGCGCATCGACCCGGCGTCAGGCTGGGCGTCGTCGTGGGCGTGGTCATCGCAAGCTGCTGCATCTTCGTCGCCGCCTTCTTCACCGCCTGGCACTTCGGTTCGGCCTTCCGGGCCTATTCCCTGGTCTTTTCGCTGTTCGCCGGCGGGCTGATGCTGCTCGCCGCGTTCGAGGCGCGGTCCGAGACGGCCGGCCGCAGGCGGCTGTGGCCCGACAATCCGATCTCAGGCGCCCTGCTCGCCATCGCGGTCGCCCACTTCGCCAGGGGCGGTGTCGTCGTGCTCGAGGTCGAGCGCATGCTGGACATCTCGACGTCCTCGGTCGTGATCAACAATCTGCGCTACTTCACGACGGTGTGCGTCCTGCTGGTGACCATCGGCCTGGTCCTGAGCGCGGTGAGGCAACAGGACGAAATGCCGAACGCGCCGTGACCGGCGCGGCGTGAGCTGCGACCGGTCAGGACAGATAGGGCGACGGCGCGCCGCGCCAGCGCGGCGGAACAAAGAGTTCGGCCAGCGTCCTCACCGCCCGCTCGGATTCACCGCGGTCGGGTGCCTCGCCGGCATCGCCATAGCCCTTCATGTCGCCACCCTCGACGGCCTGGACGACGATGCCGTCGCGCCGCGGCACGACATAGACGTGCTTGTAGTCGAGGCCGTAGCGAACCTCGGCCTGCGGGATCAGCCGCGCGATCTGGCCGCGCACCGGAGTTACGGAGTCGTCCTTCCACAGCGCGCGGGCGCCGTAGCCGGTGCAGTTGATCACGACCTTCTGCGGCAGCGCCGCGATCTGAGCAGGATGGATGAACTCCGCGTGACGGTACTGGCCGCCGGCGACGAAGAAGTCGTTGAGCAGGGTGTGGCCGTAGTCGGCGATGTTGAAGATCATGAATTCGTTGCGGTAGACGGCTTTCGCCTGGAACGGCGCAATCTCCGGCGGCACGCGTCGCGCGCGGGGCACGATGTCGGCGATCGACCGGCTGTAGGACGCGAAGGGCAGCGGCGGCTGCGCGGGGAGAGGCGATGACGTGTTTTCCGGCGCCCGCGGATCGTCGGCGGCGATCGAGAAATAGTCGGTCCACTCGACCGGCGCGCCGGGCAGGCCAAGATAGGTGCGATGGGCCTTGAACGAGATACGCGCCATCTCCTCCCAGGTTGCCGCGAAGTCCGCGCCGGTGGAGCCGACGAGGGCGATGCGCGAATCGGGCGTCCAGGCGCCGGTAGCGCGCGCCGAGCGCGTCAGCGGCAACTGCTCGGCGGCGTAGATGGTGACGCGCGCGCCGGCGCGCTGGGCAAGGATCGCGGCAGTGAGGCCGAGGATGCCGCAGCCGATCACCGCGACCTCGCGCGGGCTCGATTGCATCGCCTGGCGCACCGCGAGGGTGCCTGATCCCCAGGAAAGCGACCAGCCGCTGCCGCCATGGCCGTAATTGTGGACGACCAGGGTGCCGGCGATGCGCTCGCTGTCGAGGCGAGGGCCGGCGGCGCGGAACGGGCGCGTGCAGACGGCGATGTCGATGATGCGATCGGTGCGGGCGCGGATCGGTGCGAGCGGGATGATCTCCGACCCTGCGGTCGCGCAGGCCGACAGCAATCCGCTGCCGAGCAATGAGCCCTGCAGCAGGCGGCGTCGGCCGAGGACGGGCAACGACTGCATCAGGCCAAGTATGTCGCCGATACGCCCCCGTCGACAATCAAGGTGTGGCCGTTGACGTAGGACGCGGCGGGCGAGGCGAGGAACAGGGCGGCGCCGGCAATCTCGGCCGGCTCGGCCCAGCGCTTGGCCGGGCTGCGCTCGCGATGCTTCTCGCCGTTGGGCGAGGCGATCATGCGTTGGTTGGTCTCGGTGGCGAAGAAGCCGGGCGACAGGGCGTTGG
>CAYZQZ010000099.1:0-10908 GCA_964480235.1 uncultured Reyranella sp.
AGCGATCACGGCATGGGCACGCCTCAGGTAGGCCTTGGTCTCCGCCACGGTCAGAACCCGGGGGGTCACCAGCGATACCCACTTGGCGCGGGCCAGGTAGGGAGCGGGAGCGAATCCGTCGGCGCGGGAGAGCGCGTCGTAGTGCAGCGGATCGCACTTGAAGGAGATGCGCGCCACCGAATGGTTGGCCGGCGCGACCAGGCAGAACATCTTGCCGCCGACCTTGAACACCTGCACGCCTTCCCACTGCACGATGCAGGTCGCGTGCGGCAGGGTCTTGCAGTAGGCGGCGATCTGCGCGGGTGTCATGGCGGCATCATCGGTTCAGGTCGGCACCCTACACGGCACGCGCGGCCCATGCGAAGGTTCGGCATGACCGACTGGCGCCCCGACAAACTCGCCCGCCGCCTGCCCAACCTGCAGGCGCGCGCGCGGCTGCAGGCGGCGATGCGGCAGTGGTTCGCCGGCGAAGGATTTGTCGAAGTTGAGACGCCGATCCTGCAGGTGGCGCCGGGTGCCGAAGTGCACCTCACCGGCTTTGCCACCGACTGGGAACTGCCGGACGGCGAGGAGCGCGAGCGCTGGCTGCATTCCTCCCCCGAACTGGCGATGAAGAAGCTGCTGGCCGGCGGCATCGGCCGGCTGTTCCAGTTCGCGCGGGTGTTCCGCAATGCCGAGGGCTCTTCGCTGCATCACCCCGAGTTCACGATGCTGGAGTGGTATCGCGCCGGCACAAGCTACGAGTCCATCATGGACGATTGCGCCGCGCTGCTGGGGCTCAGTAGCGTGAAGGAGTTGCGCTGGCAGGGCAAGGTCTGCGATCCGCATGCCGTTCCGGAGCGCCTCACCGTGGCCGAGGCATTCAGGCGCCACGCCGGCGTTGAGCTGTTCGAAACGATCGGGCACGCCGAAAAACTGTCGCGGGCTTCGGGCATCGCGATGCACGCCGGCGACTCCTGGGACGATGTTTTTTTCCGCATCATGTTCGAGAAGATCGAGCCCCATCTCGGCATCGGCCGGCCAACCATCCTCTGCGAGTACCCGATCGCGATGGCGGCGCTGGCACGCGCCAAGCCGTCCGATCCGCGTGTGGCCGAGCGCTTCGAGCTCTATTGCTGCGGAGTCGAACTCGCCAATGCCTTCGGTGAACTGACCGATCCTGCGATCCAGCGCGCGCGGTTGCAGGCCGACATGGACGAGAAGGAACGGCTCTACGGCGTGCGCTGGCCGGTCGACGAAGATTTTCTGGCCGCGCTCGAGCACGGCCTGCCGCAATGTTCGGGGATCGCGCTGGGCTTCGACCGTCTGGTCATGCTGGCGACCGGGGCGAGCCACATCGAGGAGGTGATGTGGTTACCTGTGCGGTAATTCTTGCCGGACCGTCGAGTTCCGGCTCCGCATCATGATCATGTGCCGGCCTGGAGGCCCGCGGTCCCGGAAGAGAAGATCTCGTTGAATGCCGCCACGGCCGCCTTCGGGCCGTCCTTGTAGCTCCATACGCCGCCCGCGACGGCGAGGAAATCGGCGCCGGCGGCGACGACGGGCCGGCAGTTCTCGACGGTGATGCCGCCGATCGCCACGCACGGCACCTCCATCAGGCCGCTCCACCATTCGAGGATTTCGAGGCTCGCGGGCGTGGTCACGCTCTTGGTGGTCGAGGTGAAGAAGGCGCCGAAAGCGACGTAGTCGGCGCCGGCTTCGGCGGCTTCCATGGCGAGGTGGCGCGAAGCCTTGCAGGTCACGCCGACCTGACGGTCGGGACCGACGATGCGGCGGGCCTCGGCGCAGGACATGTCCTCCTGTCCGACATGCACGCCGTCGCAGTCGAGCTTCACCGCGAGGTCGGGCCGGTCGTTCATGATGAAGGCGACGTCGCGCTGCTGGCAGATCGGGCGGAGCGTGTCGGCGGCGCGCGCGATCGCATCGTCGCCGACGTCCTTCAGGCGCAGCTGAAAGGCCGCCACGTCGCCGCCATCCAGGGCGGCGCGCAGATCGTCGGCGAAAATCGCCGGATGATCGAGACGCTCAGGCGAAATCAGATAAAGCCGACAGGCCACGAATGCCCGCAATCACACGAGGTTGATCAGGGGCAGTGGATCTGCCGATGCACGCCGTCGTACGGCACCTCGACCTTGCGATGCACGCCGTCATAGGGCACGTCCGGCAGCTTGCGGTGTACGCCGTCATAGGCGACCTCGATCTTGCGGTGCACGCCGTCATACGGCACGTCCGGCAGCTTGCGGACTACACCGTCGTACGGCACCTCGACCTTGCGATGCACCCCGTCGTACGGCACCTCGATCTTGCGGACCACACCGTCGTAGGGCGCTGGTGGTAGCTTGCGATAGACGCCGTCGTAGCAGCTGGTGCCGCGTGCGCTTCCCGACCCGCAGCTGCCGTCGTTGGCGAAGCCGGCTGTCGCCGCGCCGCAGATCGCGAGCAGGACGGTCGCACCGGTCAGGAGGAACTTCAGCATCGTCACCCTATCCGCGTCGCTATTGCTGCGCCTTGCGCAGGTTCAGCTCGGCATAGGTGCGGCCGAAGCGGGCGTGACAGGTCAGAAAGCCGTTCACCAGGTTGCAATAGAGGTCGGTGTTGGGCGACAGGATTTCCAGGCGCTGCAGGTTGATCGCCGCCACCTGCTCAAGGCTCGCCGGACCGCGCAATTTCACACGGCCGTCGGCGCCGACGATCAGGCTCACCTTGGTGGTCAGGTCGACCTCGCCCCACCACCAACCGGCGACATCGGCGAAGGTGTTGATTGGAGTGGGGATGACAGCCGGAAGGGTGCTGCGGCCCGACTGCGTGTCCTGCTGCTGCTGACCCATGGGATTCGATGTCGGGCCGGCCGTTTGGGCCGAGGCGCCGATGCAGAACAAGAACGCCGCCAGCGACGCGGCAATCAAACGGAAACGCATGAGGTGGTCTTCTCCCCTTGGAGGCATATTACCCATCGAATCGCGGCCGCCAATGTATTCTTGCATCCGGAACGCGATGTTCTTTTGGAGCCTTGGGCTGTGGCAGGGGCATTGGAGCCAGGCCTAACCGACTGAATAGACACGAAAATCTCTGGCAATCCGCCGGACAGCCGGAGGCGGTTGATACAAAAGATAAAGGGCCCACCGTCGCCGGCAGGCCCTTCGCGCGGAGACCCAGTCGAGGGACTCACATCTTGTTCTGATAAATGCCGATGATCTTGTCGAGCATGTCTAGGGCCTCGGCGCGCGGACGCTGGAAGGTGTTGCGGCCGATGATCGAGCCGTTGGCGCCGCCATCGCGCAGGCCGCGGATCTCGGTGAACAGGCCTTCGAGATCCTTCGCCTCGCCGCCGGAGAACACGACGATGCGGCGGCCGTTGAAGGTCGCCTGCATGACATGCTTGATGCGTGCAGCGAGCGTCGAGGTGTCGACCTTGGCCTTCTCGTAGGCGGCCTTGGCTTCCGGCTGCCACAGCACATTGGTCGGCGGCTTGACCTTGATGATGTGGGCGCCGAGCAGGGCGGCCATGTGGGCGGCGTAGGCGCAGACGTCGAGCGCGGTCTCGCCGGCCTTGTCGAGCTTGCCGCCGCGCGGATAGGACCACATGACGACGGCGAGGCCGACCGACTTCGCCTCGAGCGACATCTCGCGGATCTCTTCCATCATCTCGTACTGGTCTTCCGAGCCGGGATAGATGGTGAAGCCGATCGCCGAGCAGCCCAGCCGCAGCGCGTCCTCGACCGAGGCAGTGACGGCCTGATCCTTGTTGGTCGAGAGGCTGTTGGCCGAGTTCACCTTCAGGATGGTCGGGATCGCGCCCGCGAAGGAGTCGGCACCGGCTTCGAGCGGTCCCAGCGGAGCGGCATAGGCGTTGAGGCCGGCATCGACCGCGAGCTGATAGTGATAGTGCGGGTCGTAGGCGTCGGGGTTCGGCGCGAAGGAGCGGGCCGGGCCGTGCTCGAAGCCCTGGTCGACGGGAAGGATCACCATCTTGCCCGAGCCGCCGAGGCGGCCGTGCATCAGGATGCGGGCCAAGTTGCCCTTGGTGCCCGGATTGTCGCTCTCGTAGTTGTCGAGGATCTTCTTGACGGTGCGCGTGATCTTCAAGGCCGGGCCTCCCTTTCGGGGGTCGGTTTAGCGGCGGCGGGCTGGCGGTTCAAGCCCTGCGCCGGGTGGGGATATGTGACCTTCTCGCAGTTGCGCCGTTCCGCCTGACGCTTCGTGTGGCGGAGGCCCGATTACCTGCAACGAAATTGTTTGGCTTTTGTCTGTGAGCTAGGCGAGGGAACATGACCATGCAGCCCACCGAACGCGCCCCGCTGGCCGCCCGCCTGCCCTTCTTCTTCGGCTGGGTAATCATCGCGGTCGCCTTCGTGACCGTGGCGCTCGGCGCCACGGCGCGCACGGCCTTCTCGCTGATGTTCCCCCCGATGATCGCGGAGTTCGGCTGGGAGCGCGGCCTGGCGGCCGGTGCCTTCTCCTTTGGCTTCATGGTCTCGGCCGTGGCGAGCCCGATCATCGGCAAGGTGATGGATGTCCGTGGACCGCGCTTCATCATCGAGTTCGGCGCACTGACCACGGCGGCCGGCCTGCTGGGTGCGACCCTGATCACCTCGCCGCTCACGCTCTACCTCACGCTCGGCCTGCTGGTTGGCATCGGCGTCAACTGCATGACCTACTCGGTACATTCGCAGTTCCTGCCCAACTGGTTCGTGCGCCGCCGCGCGCTCGCCATTGGCATCGCCTTCTCGGGTGTAGGCGTCGGATCGATGCTGATCCTGCCCTGGCTGCAGACGGTGATCCTGCACGAAGGCTGGCGCCATGCCTGCCTGCTGCTCGGTATCGTGACCGCCGTCGTGCTGGTGCCGATCAACCTGATCGTCGCCAAGCGGCCGGAGGATCTCGGCCTGTTGCCCGACGGCGAACGTGCGAACGCCGGGGGCCGCGCCGCGCCGCGCAAATCGAACGTCGTCGATGCCGAGTGGGCCGCGATCAACTGGACGCTGAAGCGCGCCGTGCGCACGTCGCGATTCTGGTGGCTGGCGCTCAGCTTCTTCTGCGGCGGCTATATCTGGTACGCCGTCCAGGTTCATCAAACGAAGTACCTGGTCGAGATCGGCTTCTCCCCGATGCTGGCGGCGTGGTCGCTCGGTCTGGTGGCGATGGTCGGCATCCCCGGCCAGATCGTGCTGGGCGGCCTGTCGGACCGCTACGGCCGTGAGCCGCTGTGGGCGGCCAGCTGCGCGGGCTTCGCGATCTGCTATGCCGCGCTTCTGGCCATGGCAGCGACGCCCAGCCAGCCTCTGCTCTATCTCATGGTGCTGTCGCAGGGCGGGCTGGGCTACGCGTTCACCGCAATCATGGGGCCGATCGTGGCAGAAATCTTCGAAGGCAAGTCGTTCGGCTCGATCTTCAGCGTGCTGATGACGTCGCTGATCGGCGGTGGCGCGATCGGGCCGTTCGTCACCGGCGTGCTCTACGACATGACCGGCACCTATCACGTCGCCTTCGCGATCGGGCTGGTGCTCAGCATCGTTTGCGCCGTCGCAGTCTGGATCGCTGCGCCCGGCAAAGTTCGGATGGTGGCGGGTAAGGTCTAGTCCTGCTGGACCGCCGGCCTCGTGACCCGCATCGATAGCAGCAGCGGTGCCAGAGGTCCGCGGTCCGGCAAGTGGATCATTCCCCGAGGCCCTTGCCCGCGTACGGGTGAGTAGCCACCCAGTGCTGAGCGATGTCGAGGCGCCGTGTGATCCAGACGCCGGGCTGCTTCTGCAGATAGTCGAGCAGTCGCCACAGGCCGGCGGTGCGGCCGGGATGGCCGAGGATCCGCATGTGCATCCCGACCGACATCATCTTCGGTGTTCGTGCGCCTTCCTGGTAAAGTACGTCGAAGGCGTCCTTCACCAAAGTGAACCATTGCTCCGAGGTGCTCATCGTCGTGGCGAACTTTCCGTCATTGTTGGTCAGCGAATAGGGCACGATGAGATGCGGCTTGCCCTCGACGGTCTGCCAGAACGGCAATTCGTCGCCGTAATAGTCGCTGTCGTAGGTGAAGCCGCCATGCTCGACCACCAGCCGGCGCGTGTTCACGCTGGGTCCGTAGCGGCAGTACCAGCCCGCCGGCGTCTGGCCGACCGTTTTCTGGAAGGACTTCACCGCCTTCGCAATGTGCTCGCGCTCCTCGCCTTCGCTGAGATCGAAGTGCTTGATCCAGCGCCAGCCATGGCTGCAGACGTCGAAGCCTGAGGCCTTCACGGCATCGGCCGCCTCCTTGTTGCGCTCGAAGGCCAGCGCACAACCGAACACCGTCATCGGCAGGCCGCGCTCCTGGAAGGCGCGCATCAGGCGCCAGAAACCGACCCGGCTGCCGTATTCGAACATGCCTTCGCCGGCGAGGTCGCGGCCCTTCAGCCCCATCGACGAACTGGTCGCTTCAGTGAGGCCGGTTTCGGTGTGGCCCTCGCCATCCTGGATCGACGGCTCGGAGCCTTCCTCGTAGTTCATCACGAAATTGACGGCGACCCTGGCGCCGTTGGGCCATTTCGGATCGGGCGGGTTGGCGCCGTATCCCCGGAAATCGCGCGTCGGCTGCCAATTCATGTCGGTCTCCTTACCAGTTCGGCGCCCATCTGCCGGGCGATGTCCGCGACCTTGTCGTCGGGCGGGTCCATTGAGATCAGTTTCACGCCGGCGCGCAGACACGCGAGCGCATATCCCGAGGCATCGCCGCAATCGACGATCAGCCGGAACGGGACGTCGGGAAATTCCTTACGCGCGCGTTCCTGCAGCGCGCCGAGATAGCCTGCGCCATAGAAGCTCGCGGCATCGAGCGGTGTGATGAGGGTCGGCGCCGTGCCGTCGGCGCGCGCCTGCGCAAGCGCTGCCGCGGTCGTGCGCCAGTCCCGGACCTCGACGATAGGCGCGCGCACGGGCTCAGGGGATGCGGATGCTAAAGGGCGCGACAGGAACGAACTCCTCGTCCTGGGTGCCGGCCAGCCACATGAAGACGGCGAAGCGGCCGGGCCGGTCGAGCGTGGTCAGGCCATGGTGCCAGGTGTTGGGCTTGTAGGTGACGCCCTCGGCGCCGGTGGCGACGAAGGCCCTGAGCCCCGTCATGTCCGGGCCGCCGGCCGCGGCGTGCGGCGCGACGACGATCAACCACCGGCCGACATCGACCGGCACGAAGGTCTGTGAAGAGAACTCATGGCGCTCGAGCATTTCGGCCTTCAGCGGCCGCTCATGTGTCGGCTCGCGGTACGACATCGAGAGGCTGGGCTTGGCCTGCGGCCGCAAGTTGCCGAGCGCATCGGCGTAGTAGTTGCGGCCGGCCGCGGTCGGCACCTCGATCACGTCGCCGAACGGCGCGAAGGCTTCCTTGGTGAGGCGCTGCGGGACGATCTCCATCGGCACTCCTAATCGCGCATGCGGCGGGTCAACCCGACCGTCCATTCCATAACGAGCATCAGCACAAATGCCGACACGATCAAGACGCCCGAAATGGCCGCGATCCGAACGTCGAGCGTCGATTCCATCATGCCCCACATGCGGATCGGCAGCATGTCGGTACGCGCCGTCGAGAGGAATAGCGACACCGGCACGTTGTCGACCGAGGCCATGAAAGCAAGGAACGCCCCGGCGGCGATGCCCGGCGCGATCAGCGGTAGGGTCACGCGGCGCAGCGTGTAGAACCATGAAGCGCCGAGGCTCTGCGAGCTGTCGTTCAGGGCGGGATCGAGCTGGCTGATCGAGGCGGTCGTGGTGCGGAGGATGAAGGGTACGGTGACGATCATGTGGCCGGCGATGATCAGGTTCAGCGACGGCCGAAAGCCGATCAGGGTGAAGTACATCAGCGCCGCCAGGCCGAAGGTGATGCCCGGCAGCACCAGCGGCGACATGAAGAAGCTGTCGGTGACGCGGGCGGCGGCGCTGCGGCTGCGAGCCAGCCCGAGCGCCCCCATGGTGCCGAGGATGACGCCGAACAGGGTCGCGAAGGAGGCGACCTCGAGCGTGTTCGAGACGGCACGATGGATCTGGCGTGAACGGCTCTCGTCGAACAGCAGGACGTACCATTTGAAGGTGAAGCCGGTCGGCGGGAACTTCAGCGATTGGTTCTCGGTGAAGGACATTGCCAGCACGACGATCACCGGCGTGACGATGATCAGGACGGCGAGCAGGGCGAGACCGCCGATCACCAGGCCGTAGGTGACATCGGCGAAACTCTGCCGCCTACCCATGGGCCGCTCCGCCATGTGCATCGCCGGTCTGGCGGCGGCCAACCCAGGTGAGGGCCGCGATCACCGTCAATACCGACACCACCAGCGACAGCGAGGCGACGGCAGCGAACGGCCAGTTGAAGACGACGAGCGACTGCTGCCAAATCAGCAGCGGCAGGTAGATCAGGCGGACGCCGCCGATCACGGTCTGCGAGATGAAGGCCGTGGTGGCGCTGGCGAACACCAGCAAGCAGCCGGCGATCAGGCCGGGCATGCTGAGCGGGACGATCACGGTGAACAGGGTGCGCCAGCGCGAGGCACCCAATGCTGCGGAGGCATCGCGCAGGTTGGGATCGAGCCGCGACATCACGCTGATCAGCGGCAGCAGCATCAGCGGCATCTCGATCTGGGTGAGCGAAATCACCAGTCCGAGTTCGGTCTGCAGCAGGCGCAACGGCTCGGAGATCAGGCCGAGGTTCATCAGCAGCGTATTGACGAGCCCCTCGCGGCCCAGCACCACGATCCAGGCGAAAGTGCGGACCACGACCGACAGCAGCAGCGGCAGCACGATGATGAAGATCAGAACCTTCTGCAGCCGCTGCGACAGGTCGAGGAAGACGAGCGCCAGCGGATAGCCCACGATCACCGTCGCGCATACCGCCTTGACGCCGAGCAGCAGGGTGTCGGCGGTCACCTTGTAGTGGAACGGATCGCCGAAGAACTTTGCCCACTGCGCGAAGCCCGGCTGGGTGATCTTGTCGTCGTTGAAGAACGTGACGGCGACCAGCATCAGCAGCGGCGCCAGGAAGAGGGAAGCGAAGGCGAGCGCGAGCGGCGGCGCCAGCTGCCACTCGCGAAGCCATTTGATGCTCGCCAGAGTCACGATCCGGGGGCGCGCCACCGAGGCGGAGTAAGCTCCGCCGTGAGTGGCGCGTCTTCAAGACTGCATGATCGCGCCACTTTAGTGGTGCGCCCCCGGCCAACCGTCACTTGGCCATTTCCTTGTTGAACTTCTCGATCCACGCCGCGCGCAACGGGTTGATCTTCGACCAGTCATGGCGAACATAGGTGGAGAATTCGTCGAGGCTCTTCATCGGCAGGTAGGACGGCATCACGACGTCCTTGTTGGCCGGGATGAAGTTGTAGGGCGCCTTGGTGAGCGCCTCCTGTACGTCCTTGCTGACGGCGGTGTCGCAGTACTTGTAGGCGTTCTCGATCTCGGTCGAGCCCTTGGCGATGTGCAGCGTGGTGTAGAACGCCACCGCGCCGGTATCGGGCTTGACGAACTCGACGTCGACGCCCTTACCCTTGAGCGTCGCGACGGTCTGGGTGTTGGTATACATCACGTCGCACTGGCCCTGCTGGAAGAGGCCCGGCATGGCGGCCGGCTGCCCGACCGCGGCCACCTTGGGCAGGATCTTCTTGAGCTCGACCAGCGCCGGGTCGACGTTGGTCTCCGAGCCGCCGTACACCTTGGCGATCTCGATGAGGGACACGGTGCCGAAGGTGGTCTGGAAGCCGGTGAGGCCGAGCCGTGACACCCATGGGTCGGTCAGGAGGTCCTTCCAGCCCTTGGGCGCCGGCACCTTCTTGGGATTGTAGGCGATGCCGACGACCTGGGCGCCGACGCAGACGCCCCAGTCATCGACAAAGCCCGCGGGAAGCTTGGCGGCATTGGAGAGCTTCTTGCCGTCGAACTTCTCGAAGAGACCAGCCTCGATCGCGGTGATGCGCGGACCGGGATCGAGCACGAAGCAGTCGAAGGGCGGGGCACCGCGCGCCGCCTTGGCCTTGGCGACCTGATCGACCGCAAACAGCGGTGCGAGTTCGAGGTCGATGTCGAACGCCTTCTTGAGCGCCGGCGTGACGATGCCGCGATAGGCGTCTTCCCAGGTGCCGGGGTAGGTCGCCGCTGTCACCGAGCCCTTGGCCCAGGCGATGGCGGGAAGGAGGGAGGCGCCGCCCAGCGCCGTGGCGCCGGCGAGCAGGCTTCTGCGTCTGATCATGAGGAGCTCCGTGGTTGTGAGGTGGATGGTCAGGAAGGTGAGCGGGGAAAAAGCGACGGACGGGAGTCGGCGGCGAGGCCGCAATAGAGCCGGCCGGTGCCGGGAGGGGCGCTGAGGCGCGGCTCGACGATTTTCAGCGACGCGCCGTCGGAGGTGCGGGCCTCGTGCACGAGCTGGCCGCCGAGCGGCAGGCTGAGGCCGGGTTCGATACGCCACTGGGCCGGGCCCGGCACGGACGAGAGCGTGAGTTGCTCGGGCCGCACCGACAGCAGCACGGGCTGGCCGGCGACGAATTCGGTAGAGGCGGGCAGGCTGAGTGCCGCACCGGCATCGAGAACGACCGTGGCGGTTCCGCCGGCGCGGTCGACGACCTTGCCGTTCAGCAGGTTGGTGGTGCCGATGAAGCCGTTGACGAACAGCGTGCGCGGCCGGTCGTAGATGGCGACCGGCGAGTCGAACTGCTCGACCCGGCCCTTGTTCATCACGGCGATGCGGTCGGCGACGCTCATCGCCTCGTCCTGATCGTGCGTCACGAGGATCGTGGTGAGGCCGAGCGTGCGCTGCAGGCGCTTGACCTCGATCTGCATGTCGAGCCGCAGGTTGCGGTCCAGTGCGGCGAAGGGTTCGTCGAGCAGCAGGATCGAGGGCTCGACGGCAAGCGCACGGGCGAGCGCGACGCGTTGCTGCTGGCCGCCCGAGAGCTGGCGCGG
>CAYZQZ010000100.1:0-8436 GCA_964480235.1 uncultured Reyranella sp.
TCGGGAAATCGAGGCCGATCCGACTGCTCCGGCTCGGGGTTTCTTCAGCGAGTGTCGATACGAAGTTCGATTTTACCCAAGGAATGGAAGTCGGCAACGACGTGCTGTCCAGGTTTCACCGGGATTGGAGCTGTCACCGATCCTGTCGTGATGTAGTCGCCGCGCTTCAGCGTGCGCTCCTTTTCAGCAAGGGTATTGGCAACTCCAAGGAGGATTTCGGGAACGCCGATCAGCACTCGACCGCTCGCCGCATATCGGTAGTCGCAAGCGCTGAGCAGGGTCTTGCCGGCTCCAATGGCATGGCCCTTGATGCTCCCAACAATGGGTACCGGCGCTTCAAGCATCCGAACGACCAGATCACCCAGTATCAGAAACATGTCGCGCATCTGGTTTGGCGGCTGTGGCAGGGCCTGGTTCACGTCGAGGCCGTTGCAGAAAGGCTTGTCGCCACTACACAACATTATCCCCCTCGTAGACTGCGATAGCGCTCGTATGGCCCCGGCGAGTTCCCGAACGACTTCAATGGTCAGGAGATTGGCGTCTGTGCTGGCAAGGTGGAACTTGCCGAAGCCTTCGAGGGTTTGGACACAGGTATAGGGCGTCGGGCAGCGCCTCCAGTCAAAGGTACGAACCGTGGTTTGACTGTGCCACTCCTAGAAGCGATGACTATGATCAATGGTCGCGCGGCCATCGCGGCGCTTGGCGGACATTGCCCGCGACCGAAGCTATGTCCGCTTTGAGCTTCGGAGCGGGCAGCCTCGTTCAGGCCTGTCGGTGCTCCTCACTGGCGCGGCGCGCTAGGTCGCGCCGCCGCCGTTCACGCCGATCATCTGGCCATTGATGTAGGCGCCGGCATCGGAGACCAGCAGGCGCGCCGCCGCCGCCACTTCGGCCGGCTTGCCCATGCGGCCGAGCGGCACCTTTGCGAGCGCCTCCTTGCGGGCATGAACCGACGCGTTGTTCTCCGGGGCGTCGGGTTCGATCGGGCCGGGCGAGATGATGTTGGTCGTGATGCCCTTGGGTCCGAACTCCATCGCCAGCGACTTGGTCAGGCCCCACATACCGTGCTTGGCGACAGAGACCGGCACACGGCCGGCGTGACCGTGAATGGCGTTAAGTCCCGCAAAGTTGACGATGCGACCCCAGCCCTTGCTCACCATGCCGGGCAGGCAGGCACGCGATAGCCAGATCGCCGCTTCCATGTCGACCGCGAGCACGCGCCGCCAGTCCTCGTCCGAAGTTTCCAGGAAGGGCTTCGAGGGGCGGAGCGCCGCATTGTTCAGCAGCGCGTCGACGGCACCGAATGTCTTGATCACCTCGCCCGCGATGCGCTTGCATTCCTCGGGCTTGCCGACGTCGCCCATGATCACCATTGCCCTGGCGCCGAGCTTCTCGGCCTCCCGGGCGACGCGTTCGCAGGCAGCCTTGTCGCTCGAGCCGTTGATCGCGACGTTGAAGCCGTCCTAGGCCAGCGCCAGCACGCAGGCGCGGCCGATGTTCTTGCCCGCCCCGGTGACCAGGGCGGTCCGCTTCGTGTCGGCCATCAGACGATCCCGCTGTTGCGCAGTGCCTTGATGGTCCTGGAGTCGTATCCCAGCCCCTTCAGCACCCTGTTGGTATGCTCACCCAGCTCGGGCGTCGGCTTGAGCCTCTTGGGCTGCGGCGCGGCCGAGAGGTTGATCGGCTGGCCGACGACCCTGATCTCGCCGAGCTTGGGATGCTTGATCGGCCGCGCGATGCCGAGATGCTTGACCTGCGGCTCGGCGAACGTCTTGTCGATGGTGTTGATCGGCCCGCAGGGGACGCCCGCCTTGTTGAGCGCGGCGATCCAGTGCGCCGACGTCCTGGTCTTCGTCACCTCGCCGATGCGCTTGTTCAGCGCCTTTCGGTGCTGCGAGCGCAAGGTGGGCGTGGCGTGCTCGGGATGGTCGATCAGTGCCTTGGCGCCCAACGCCTCGGCGGCGCGCTTCCACATCTTGTCGCCGGCAGCGGCGATATTGATGTAGCCGTCGCTGGTCGGGAATACGCCGGTCGGGATCGAGGTCGGATGGTCGTTGCCGGCCTGCTTGGGTACTTCGCCCTTGATCAGCCAGCGCGAGGCCTGGAAGTCGAGCATGAAGATCTGCGCCTCGATCAGCGAGGTGTGGACCCACTGGCCCTTGCCGGTCCGCTCGCGGTGATAGAGCGCCAGCATGATCGCCTGCGCGAGCAGCAGGCCCGAGGTGAGGTCGGCGATCGGAATGCCGACGCGCATCGGGCCCTGGCCAGGCTCGCCGGTGATCGACATCAGCCCGCCCATGCCTTGGGCGATCTGGTCGACGCCCGGACGCGCGGCATCGGGGCCGTCCTGGCCGAAGCCCGCGATCGAGCCGTAGATGATCTTCGGGTTCACCTTCTTGACCGACTTGTAGTCGACCTTGAGGCGGTACTTCACGTCGGAGCGGTAGTTCTCGACGATCACGTCGGCCTTCCTCGCGAGCTTCATGAAGATCTTGTGACCTTCCTTGCTCTTGAGGTTCAGCGTAATCGCCTTCTTGTTGCGATGCAGGTTCTGGAAGTCGAAACCGTGCCGCGCGCCGCCCATCGAGTCGGCCTTGCCACCGTCGGCCGGCGGCTGCTCGATCTTGATGACGTTGGCGCCCCAGTCGGCGAGCTGGCGCACCGCTGTCGGTCCGGCACGATGCGCCGTGAGGTCGAGGACGTTGATGTGGGAGAGCGGAAGCTTGGCCATGGCGTTCACCGTCCCTTGAAGGCCGGCTTGCGCTTTTCCATGAAAGCGCGGCGGCCTTCCTTGAAATCTTCGCTGTTGAAGCAGGCTTCCGCCATCCGCTCGAGCTTTTTGTGATCCTGCTGGCTCTCGGGCTTGGCGATCTCGCGCGCGGCGGCCTTGGCGAGCGCGATGGTGAGCGGCGCGTTCTGGCTGATGGCGTCGGTCGTCTTGGCCACCAACGCGTCGAGCTCGGAGTCTGCGGCAACCGCATTCACCAGCCCCATCTCGTAGGCTTCCTTCGAGGAGTACTGCTTGGCAGTGAACAGGAACTCCATGGCGCGCGGCAGGCCTACGATGCGCGACAGCCGTTCGATGCGCAGGAAGCCGTAGCCCAGACCGAGCTTCGCGGCCGGTACGCCGAAGCGCGCGCCCTCGTTGCAGAAGCGCATGTCGCAGCAGGCGGCGAGATTCATGCCGCCGCCGATGCAGTAGCCGGTGATCTTGGCGATTGTCGGCTTGGGGAAATTGTAGAGGCCCTCGTAGCCTTCCTTGGAAATCGCGTCGTAGCGCACCTGCGCCTCGGCGTTGGCGCGTTCGCTCTCGAACTTTGAGATGTCGGCGCCCGACACGAAGGCCTTGCCGCCGGCGCCGCTCACAACCACGCAGCGCACCTCGGGATCCTTCTCGTAGTCCTTCAGGAGGCCGACGAAGGCGTCCCACATGTCGAGCGACACGGCATTCAGCTTGGCCGGGTTGTTGAACACGAGGTGGCCGACCGCGCCTTCGCGGCGACCGTAGATCTTCTGCTCCTGCATGCGGAAACCTTTCATATGAGGCCGGCAATATAGCGTGCCCCTCGCGATTTGGATAAGGTCCGAGGAGGGAGGAAGAGTGGCCTCAGTAGAACTGAAGAGCCTCGCCAAGCGGTTCGGCGGAGCCGTCGCAGTCGACAACGTGTCCTTGATGATCGAGCACGGCCAACTGGTGTGCCTGCTCGGGCCCTCGGGATGCGGCAAGACCACGACTCTGCGGCTGCTCGCCGGATTCATCGAGCCCTCGGCAGGCGAAATCCTCGTCGGCGGCAAGGTCTTGTCGTCGGCGGCGCGCACTGTGCCGCCGGAAGGCCGCAACATGTCGATGATCTTCCAGAGCTACGCGCTGTGGCCGCACATGACCGTGGCCGAGAACGTCGCCTATGGTCTGAAGATTCGCCGGCTCGACAAGGCGACGATCGACATCAAGTTGAAGGCGATCCTGTCGACGGCGCGCCTCGACGCCCTGGCCGACCGCTACCCCTCCGAACTGTCCGGCGGCCAGCAGCAGCGCGTGTCGCTCGCCCGCGCCCTCGTGGTCGAGCCGGAGACGCTGCTGCTCGACGAGCCGCTCAGCAACCTCGACGCCAACTTGCGCGAGGAGATGCGCTTCGAGATCCGCCGCCTTCACGACCGCTACCGCTACACCACGGTCTACGTCACGCACGACCAGTCCGAGGCGATGACGACGGCCGACCTGATCGCCGTGATGAATCACGGCCGCATCGAGCAGCTCGGCTCGCCGCAAGAGATCTACGACCGGCCGCAATCGGTGTTCGTCGCGCGCTTCATCGGCGGCAGCAACATCCTGAAGGGCAGGGCGCTCGACTCCGAGCGCATCGAAACGCCCGGCGGCGTCCTGCGCACGGTCGGCCGGACGCTGACGGCCGGTGAGCAAGTCTCGATGTCGGTGCGCCAGCACGAGATCGGATTGCTGGCCGCCCAACCGGGTGTCCAGCCGGCCGGCCAATCCTCGGACGGCGGCAATGTCATCGCCGGTACGATCGCGCGCCAGGTCTTCCTGGGCGCCGCGCGCGACTACACCGTCGTCCTGAACGACAAGACCGAACTCAGGGTCACCGCCCCGCCCGACCAGAACATCGCGCCCGGGGAGCCCGTTTGGCTCCGCCTGCCGGTGGAGCGCTGTCGGGCACTCGCACGAGGAGACGAAGCATGACGAGCAGGATCACCCGTCGCCGCGTTCTCGGCCGCGCTCTGGCCACGTCCACCGCCCTGGCCGCCGGCTCCTTCGCCAAGGTGGTAAGCGCCGCGCCCGAGGCGCAGAAGATCACGCCGGAGCTGGTCGAGGCGGCGAAGAAGGAAGGCAAGGTGACCTGGTACACCTCGGTCGACCTGCCGCTCGCCGAGCGCGTCGCCAAGGTGTTCGAGGCGAAGTATCCGGGCGTCAGCCTGAAGGTCGAGCGTTCCGGCGCTGAGCGCAATTTCCAGCGCATCGGCCAGGAGTATGCGAGCAAGATCTATAACTGCGACGTGGTGAACAGCTCGGATGCCGCGCACCTGATCCTGTGGAAGCGTCAGAGCATGCTGGCGGCCTACGTGCCCGAGGACGTGGCGCAGTTCTATCCGGCCACGCACAAGGACCCCGACGGCATGTTCGCGTCGTGGCGCTACATGCTCTGCCCCGTGGCCTACAACACGAAGCTGGTGAAGGCAGAGGACGCGCCGAAGTCCTATGCCGAGCTGCTCGACCCGAAATGGATGGGCAAGATCGTCAAGGCCCACCCGGGCTACAGCGGCACCATCATGACGGCGACGCAGCAACTCAGCCGCGATCTCGGCTGGGCGTGGTTCGAGAAGCTGTCGAAGCAGAAGATCATGCAAGTCCAGTCGGCGACCGAGCCGCCCAAGAAGATCGCCCAGGGCGAACGCGCGATCATGGCCGACGGCGGCGAGTACGTGGTCGTCGAGCTCAAGAAGAAGGGCGAGCCGGTCGAGCTGATCTATCCCAGCGAGGGCACGCCTCTGGTCACCGGTCCGTCGGGCATCATGGCGCGAGCACCCAATCCCAACGCGGCACGGTTGTTCTATGCCTGGTCGATGACCGCCGAGGCCCAGCAGCTCAACGTCGATGTCGGGGCGCTCCGTTCGGCGCATCCCAAGGTCAAGGACCGCGACGACATGAAGAAGTCCGCCGCCATCAAGACGCTGCGCGAGGAGGCGGCCGTCGTCGCCGACAAGGCCGACGAGATCAAGGCGCAGTACGTCAAGTACTTCAAGGTTTGATCGTGCGCCGCCGTCACTTCCTCGCCGCCGGAGCGCTGTTGCCGCCCCTGCTGTCGTCGGGCGCGCGCGTCGTGTCGGCCGCGCCGCCGGCCGAGCCGATCACCCAGGCCCTGATCGACGCCGCGTCGAAGGAGGGCAAGGTCACCTATTACACGGCGATGGACCTCAGCGTCGCGGAGCCGATGGCCAAGGCGTTCGAGGCGAAGTTCCCGGCGATCAAGGTGGCGGTCGAGCGCAGCGGCGCCGAGCGGGTCTTCAACCGCATCGGCCAGGAGATGGCGAGCAAGATCTACCGGGTCGATGTCGCCAACAGCTCGGACGCCGCGCACTTCATCGTGTGGAAGCGCGAGGGCTGGCTGGCGCCTTATCTGTCTCAGGACATGGCGCGGGACGTACCGAAAGAGATGGTCGATGGTGATGGCCTGTTCTGCAATCAGCGCACCCATCTCAGCACCATCGCCTACAACAGCAAGCTGATCGCGCCGGCCGATGCTCCCAAGGGATTCGTGGACCTGCTCGATCCGAAATACTCGGGCAAGCTGGTGAAGGGCCATCCCGGCTACTCGGGCACGATCATGACGGCGACGCAGCAGCTCGCGCGCGAGCTCGGCTGGTCGTACTTCGAGAAGCTTGCCAAGCAGAAGGTGCTGCAGGTTCAGTCTGCGACCGAGCCGCCCAAGCGCATCGTGGCCGGCGAGCGCGCCATTGCCGTCGACGGCAGCGACTATCTCTTCTGGGTCGCCAAGGAGAAGGGGCAGCCGATCGAGGTGGTGTTCGCGGTCGAAGGCACACCGCTGATCTCCAACCCGATGGGCATCTTCAAGGCGGCGCCCAATCCCAACGCCGCGCGCCTGCTGGTGAGCTGGATCATGTCGGCCGAGGGGCAGCAGTTCATCGTCGACGTGAGCGGCCAGTATCCCGCCAACAGGCAGGTCAAGGCGAAGGTAGGCCGGCCGGCCCTGTCGCTGATCAAGACCCTGCCTGAGGAGCCAGACGTGGTGGAGAAGCAGGCCGACGAGATCAAGACCCGGTACGCCAAGTACTTCAAGGTCTGATGAAGCAGCGGTTCGATCTCTCCTACCCGGTGATGCTGGGTGTCGTCGTCCTGCTGGCGGCGATGATCGTGCTGCCGGTGGGTTGGCTGGTCGTCTACGCCTTCGCTGACAAGCAGGGCCATCCGACGCTTGGCAACTTCGCCACACTGTTCGGCGATCCGAGCTTCCTCGAACCGCTGATCACGACGCTGACCCTGTCCTTCTCGGTGAGCGCGCTGTGCTGCCTGGTCGCGGCGCCGCTCGGCTGGCTGGCGGCGCGCACCGACATGCCGCTCGGCCGGACCTTGCGCACCCTGGTCATGGCCTCGCTGGTAACGCCGCCTTTCGTCGGGGCGATCGCCTGGGAAATGCTGGCGGCGCCGAATTCCGGCTTGCTGAACAAACTCTGGCGGCTCCTGACCGGTGCGCCCGACGACGAGGCGCTGTTCGACATCTACACGCTGGAAGGGCTGATCTTCGTCCTGTCCTGCTACACCTTCCCGTACGTCTTCATCCTGGTCGCCAATGCGCTCGACCGCATGCCCGGCGAACTCGAGGATGCATCGTCGATGCTGGGTGCCAGGAGCTGGCAGACGGCGCTGCGCATCACCGTGCCGCTGGCACTGCCGGTGCTGCTGGCCGGAGCGCTGGTCGCCTTCCTGCAGGCCATGAACCAGTTCGGCGCGCCGGCCATCCTCGCCATTCCCGCAGGCTTCCACACGCTCACCACCAAGATCTGGAGTCTTTTCCAGTTCCCGCCGAAATCCGAACTCGCCTCGGCGGCGGCGATGCCGCTGCTGCTGCTGACGGTCGCGCTGCTGCGGCTCCAGTCGATGGCGCTCGGCCGCCGCGGCTATGCGGTGCTGGGCGGCAAGTATGGCGCGCCGCGGCTGGTGCGCCTGGGCCGGCTGCGCTGGGCGGCGGCGTCGTTCGCCATGCTGGTGCTGGCGATGCCGCTCTTCCTGCCGTACGCGGCGCTGATCAACACCGTGTTCTCGCCGGTCTCCTCGCAGCTCGCGACGTTCGAGACCGCCAGCTTGCACAACATCTACTTTACCTTCTGGGAGCTGAGCTCGACCCTGCCGGCGCTCAAGAACACGTTCATTCTCGCCGTCGCCTCGGCGACGCTGGGCGGCGTGCTGGCGCTGCTGATCGCCTACATCGTGGCGCGGCGCGCCGTGCCCGGCCATCGTGCGCTGGCCTTCCTCGCCACGTCGCCTCTGGCCATCCCCGGTATCGTGCTCGGCGTCGGCCTTTTCCTGGCCTATGCCCAGACGCTCTACGGCACGTTGTGGATCCTGCTGGTGGCCTTCATCACCATCGAACTGCCGGCGTCCTACCAGCAGCTGGGCTCCGCCTTCCATGCCGTGCATCCCGAGCTCGAGGAGGCGGGCCGCATGCTGGGCGCGAGCCGCCTGCGCACGCTCAGGGACATCACTGCGCCGCTGCTGAGTTCGGCCGCGATCGCCACCTGGTGCTTCATCTTCGTGGCGGTGATCCGTGAGCTGTCGGCCGCGGCGGTGCTGTTCACCTCGGAGACCAAGGTCCTGTCGGTGCTGATCTTCGACCTGAAGGAGAGCGGCGATGTCGGTGCGATCGCGGTGATCAGCCTCACCATGGTGATGCTGACGACGGT
>CAYZQZ010000100.1:8536-10903 GCA_964480235.1 uncultured Reyranella sp.
GCGATGTCGGTGCGATCGCGGTGATCAGCCTCACCATGGTGATGCTGACGACGGTAGCGATTGTCGTCGCCAACCGTCTCGGCGCGCGGCGCGACAATGCCCGCCTGCAGGCGCGCATGGTCGGCTAGGCCGATGGCCTGGTCCGACCCGGCCCTTCGCGACCCGCTCTCGATCGTCTGGAATTACATGCGCCTGGTGCATCCGCCGGCGGGGGCGGACGCGATCCTGGTGCTGGGCAGCTTCGACCTCCAGGCCGCCGTGTACGCGGCGCGTCTGTGGCAGCGGGGCCTTGCGCCGCTGATCGTCATGTCCGGAGGCGTGGCGCACCAGGGCGGGCTGCTCGACACGGGATGGGGGCGGCCCGAGGCCGACGTGTTCGCCGATGCCGCCGTCGGCGAAGGCGTGCCGCGCCAGGCCATTCTGCGGGAAGACCGCGCGCAGAACACGTCGGAGAACTTCTCCCTGAGCCGCGCCTTGCTCGAACGTTCCGGCCTGAGCGTTCGGCGCCTGATCGTCGTCGCCAAGCCGTACATGACTCGGCGCGGCTACGCGACCGGCCGCAAGGTCTGGCCTGGCGTCGAACTCCTGATGCAGTGCGAGGCGATCGAACCGGTCGACTACTTCCGGCGTGAGGCCGACCCGGAGCGGACGCTGCTCGCCATGGTGGGTGACCTGCACCGCATCCTGGTCTATCCGAGGCAGGGCTTTCAGATCGAGCAGGCAGTGCCGGCGCCGGTGCTCGAGGCAATGAGGGCGTTGGTGACGGCGGGCTACGGCGCCCGTCTCGTGCCGGGACACCCTTTGGAGTGAGGAGCGCCGCTCAGGATAAAATCGCGACGTCGTCGACGGTGACCGGCTTGGGCAGCAGCTTCAGCGACGACAGCAGTTTGATCGTGTCCTGCCAGCCGTTGCGGGTCTGGGCGCCAACCGGCGGCGGTCCAAGCTGCTGCGATACCGATACCATGCTGCGCACGACGTAGTTTGGCGAGAGTCGCGGGAACAGCCGCGAGAAATGGTTGGCGGCGTCGCCGGGCCGTTCGTTGACCAGCGAGTAGCCCTCGTTCACGGCGTCGAGGATTTTCATCGCCGTCTCGCGCCGGGCCGGATCGGCCCAGGCCTGGTCGTTGACGATCATGTTCAGGCTATAGGTGCGCACGCCGAAATCGGCGAGCCGCATCACCAGGATGCGCCGTCCTTCCGACATCAGCTCGGCCGGAGTCATCTCCTCGTAGTCGACCAGCGCATCGACCTTCTTTTCGACCAGCGCGAACGGATCCCACTCGACCGGCACCTGCTCGACCTGCGACCAGTCGAGCTTGTTGATCAGGAACATCGCGCGCATCTCCTCGTTGGTGATGCTGCCCGGCACGAGGCCGATCTTCTTGCCGTAGAGATCGCGCGGATGGGCGATGCGATCCTCTGTGCGGGTGAAGATCGCGCTGGGACTCTTGCGGTAATACACGGCGAGGCTCTTGATCGGCAGGCCCTTGGAGCGGCCGATCACGGTCGCCATGCCGCTCGATGTGCCGATCCACCACTCCTTGCCGCTGCCGATCGCTTCGGCGGCCGGCGTGGCGCCCTGGACTTCCTTGAAAGTGACGTCGAGCCCGCGGCGGTCGAACGCGCCCAGCTCGCGCGCGATGAAGAAGCCGGCGTAGGTCGGCAGCGGCTTCCAATCGAGCAGTATCTCGACCTTTTGCGGCGCCTGCGCCATGGTGCGGGTCGGCACCAGCGCCGGCGCGAGAGCGGCGGCCAGCGACGTGCCCAGCAGGTGTCGGCGGGAGAGACGGATACTCATGTCGCGAAGCTTAACGGCTGGCGGTGCAAAAATCCCGGCCATCATCGGAGCCACCCTTGCGACCATCGTTTCGACCGTCCTGATGCTGGCCGTGCCGGCGGCCGGGCAGTCGCTCGAAGCCGACATGAAGGCGGCGGCCGGCGCCTACGAACGCAAGGATTTTGCCGCCGCCGTGAAAGTCTGGCGGCCGCTCGCCGACGCCGGCAACGCCGAGGCGCGCACCCTGCTGGGCGCGATGTACTGGAGCGGCGAGGGAGTGCCGCGCGACCACAAGGAAGCGGCGCGGCTCTATCTGCTGGCGGCCGATCAGGGCTACGCGCGGGCGCAGAACAACATCGGCTTCATGTACGGGTTCGGCGAGGGAATCCCCCCGCGGGACGACGTACAGGCCTACAAATGGATCTCGCTGGCGATCCAGAACTATACCTCGCGCAACCAGGACCGCCTCGACCAGGCGATCAAGGATCGGGCCACCCTGGCGGCTCGCATGACGCCTGCGCAGATCGCCGATGCGGAGCGGCTGGTGCGTGACTTCAGGCCTCGCCCGTAGGAGATTGTGCCGGTCGAGA
>CAYZQZ010000101.1:0-10813 GCA_964480235.1 uncultured Reyranella sp.
TGTTCGTGGTGACGTTGGTGTTCAGCAGCCAGTTCAGGCCGCCCTCGGCGCCGATGTAGAAGCCCGACGACGGAGTCTGCGCCTGGGCCATGACCGGCAACGCAACAAACGCCGCGGCGGCCATAAGAGCCTTCTTCATGAGTTCTTCCCCTCGTTATTGAAAATCTGACGAGCGTTGGCGGGGCTGGATGTCACCAACTCCTAGGCTGAATATACACACCACCACTGGTGAGGTGCAAGGACAGTGGACTTTTCACGGCCTAACTGTGGCCGACCGGCAACAGTAGCTAATCTAGCGTGATTCTAGCCGGCTTTTGGGCTCATCGACACGGGAACTATATCTTGTGGTTGCCCCTGCATCCCCAGGCTTGACCGGAATCGGGAAGCGCAGTCCGAAAACGGCCCCGCCTGGCTCCTCGCGACCGTAAATTTGGGGTCCGGTTCCCTTCCTGTTCCCCGCCATATCGTCGGAAAGGCCGGGACTGGGCAAAGGCACATCGGGGTCAGACGGCCCGGGTTTCAATAACTTACCCACAATCTCTGCCCCGGACTGGCGTTCGGACAGGCTGCGTTGAGTAGGAGTTGGCGCCGGTCCTTGACGCGCCGGTTCAGCTGCGCGAGCGGCCACTGCCGCGAGCATGACCAGAGCCAGACCGCCAAACGAAAGGGCTTTCATTGCCAGTGCGATTCGAAGTTGAGAGGGATCGAAACCTCTCTTGTCGGTGCAATGGAGCCATTTTGGGGCGATGTTTTGAATTCCCGGGACGAGGGGCTAAACCAGCGTTCAGAAACAACGCGAGCAGCAACTCGAGAGGAAACGTCATGGGTGAGTTCAGCAAGATCGAAACCGACGGTCGCCTGATGATCGTCACGATCAACCGGCCGGAGGTCTACAACGCCTGCCATCCCATGGCGAACCAGGAACTGGTCGACGCCTTCGACGAATTCCACGCAAATCCCGACCTGTGGGTCGCCATCATCACCGGCGCCGGCGACAAGGCCTTCTGCGCCGGCAACGACCTGAAATATCACGCCGAGATCCAGAAGAAGACCGGCAAGCGCCCCGTCCACCCGGCCAAGGGCTTCGGTGGCCTCGCCAACCGTTTCGACCTCGAGAAGCCCGTGATCGCCGCGGTGAACGGCGTCGCGATGGGCGGCGGCTTCGAGATCGCGCTGGCAGCCGACATCATCGTGGCATCCGACAAGGCGACCTTCGCCCTGCCCGAGCCCAAGGTAGGCCTTGCTGCGGGCGCCGGCGGCATGCAGCGGCTCTCCCGCATGATCCCGCTCAAGAAGGCGATGGGCATGATGCTGACCGGCCGGCACGTCTCGGCCAAGGAAGGCTTCGAGCTCGGCTTCGTCACGGAGGTCGTGCCGCATGCGGAGCTCATGAGCGCGGCCAAGCGCTGGGCGGGCGACATTCTCGCCTGCTCGCCGATGTCGGTGCGCGCCACCAAGCAGGTGGTGATGCGCTCACTCGACGTGCCGAGTCTCGAGGTCGCGATGCACAACCTCCACTACCCGGCGTTCGTCGCCATGACCAAGAGCGAAGACACCGTCGAAGGACCGCGCGCTTTCGCCGAGAAGCGCAAGCCGAACTGGAAGGGTCGGTAGTGCCCGGGAGGGCTACGCCCTCCCACGAACGTTGTCGTGATCCCAGTCGAGTTCGAAGGAATCGCCCTTCGATTTCACGTACGCCGCATGCGGCGTCCCGAAATGCGCGGGCATCAACAAAGCGCCCTGCTCGGCGCAATCCGAGAGCAGAGCATTTCTCGTCTTGCGTGCAAGATCGAGATCCTCGCAGAAGCGGCTGTTCCATTTCCACAGCGGCACCTGCACCGGGTTGTGCAACGCATCGCCGGGAAAAATAGCCCTCTTCCCGCGAGATTCCAGGTCGACCCGGACCTGTCCCGGCGTGTGGCCGGGCGCGGGCTTCAGCTTGAAGCAACCGCACATAGCATGTTCGCCCGAAACGAACTCGGCCATCTTCGCTTCTACTATCGGTAGCACCGAGTCATTGTAGGTGTTCACCTCGTAGGGCACCGAGCCTGGCGTCTTCGCAACCTTCGCCCAGTGGTCGTGATCGGTGCGCGACATCACGTACTTCGCCTTGGGGAAGGTCGGCACCCACTTTCCGTTCTCGAGCCTGGTGTTCCATCCCACGTGATCGACATGGAGATGCGTGCACATCACGAAGTCGATTTCTTCCGGCTCCACCCCCGCCTCGCGCAGGCGGTCGAGATACTTGGTGTTCAACATGTCGAAGCGCGGCATGCCCGGGCGCGGCTTGTGATTGCCGGAGCAGGAATCGATCAGCACGGTGTACTTCCCGGTGCGCACCAGCCAGGAATGGATCGAGGTCATCAGTCGCCCGCTCTCGGGCTGGTAGTAGTTCGGTGCCAGCCAGTGCTGGTGACCCGCAAAAATCTCGGCGTCGAACTCGGGAAAGAAATCCTTGGCCGGAAAACCCGGTCCGATCTGCTCTTCTATGCGCGTCACGCGCACCTCGCCGATATGACGGTCTTGCATCGTCTCTCTCCCTTCAGCGTCCGCCCGCCGCCAACGCTTCGTTGGCGCGTGCGATGTTGGCGACATGGCTCTCCAGCATCTCGGCCAGATCATGGTGCAGGCTGTCGTCCCTCACCTTGGGCATCATCTCGCGCAGCTTCTTGACCACCCAGCCCTGACCGCGATTGAGGAAGGCGATGCGCTCGGGCAGAGGATCGATCGCCAGCGCTTTCTCCTGGAAGCCGCCGATCTTCGTGGTGGCCGGCACGCCCAACGCCTTGAGTTGGCGCAGCAGCATGGCGCACCAGCGCGCCTCGTCCTTGTGGATGTCACGCAGCAGGCCGACGAACGGCGTTCCTGCGGCGGTCTCGGCGCTGCGCAACGCAACGCCGGTGCCGGCGCGCTCGGCCTCGAGCAGCTCGTTCAGGAACGCACCAAGCTCGTCCTTGGTGGCGTAGCCCAAGTAGGTATCGTCGGCCTCGTGCATGAGGCAGGCGGGTGAAGCGGTCTCCGGTCGGTCGGCAGCCATTCTCAGCTTCCCTTGAACACCGCCTTCCGCTTCTCGAGGAAGGCATTCAGTCCCTCGAAATGGTCGTCGGTCGCGGCACAGGCCGCAAGCCCCTCGGCCTCGCGATGCGAGTGCTCGTCCCAGGAATTGTCGAAGGAATTCCGAATCAGGCTCTTGGCGACGCCGAGCGCGAAGGTCGGTCCATCGGCGAGCTTGCGCGCCATTTTCTCGGTCTCGGCCACGAGCTTTTCCTTCGGGACCACCCAGTTGAGGATGTTCTGCTCCTTGGCCTCCTGCGCGGTGAAGCGCTCTCCGAGGAGCGCGATCTCCAGCGCCTTTCGCTCGCCCACCACCCGCGGCAGGAAATAGGTTGCGCCGCCGTCGGCCGACAGGCCGATGTGCCGATAAGCGAGCGTGAAGAAGGCATCATCAGACGCCATGGCCAGATCGCAGTTCAAGATCAGCGAGAGACCGAAACCGGCGGCCGCGCCCTGCACCGAGGCGAGCACTGGCTTGTTCATGCGGCGGATCTGGTAGATCAGCTGGTGCGCACGCACCACGCGCATCTCGAAGCCTGCGAGGTGCGCTTCCTTCTCCGTCGTCAGCGACTTGTGGAAGCCCCGGATGTCGCCGCCGGCCATGAAATGCGTGCCGGCGCCCCGGATCACCACGCAGCGCACCGCCGGGTCCTTCTCGAACCTGGCGCTATGCTCGATCAGCAGGTCGCGCATCTCGAAGGAGAGCGCGTTCAGCTGCTCGGGGCGATTGAGCGTCAGCCAGCCGATGCCGTCTTTGATCTCGGCGAGGACGTGAGGTGCGGACATGAGGACGTTTCCCTTGGTTCGGATCCGCATCCACTGTGAACCACCAATCGGCCTTCCAGCCAGACGGCAATTTCGTCCCACGGCTGCCGCTTCATCGATTTGCGGAAGAAGCCGAAATGACCGACCGCCTCGACGCCGAGGTCGGCCGGTGCGAGATGCTGCCGCTCGATCGCGGCGTCGGGGTAGTAGCCGCGCAACGCCTCGACGGCGCCGAAAGGTGCCGCCGGATCGTCGCTGAAGGACATCCAGCGCAACGGGAACGTCACACCGACATTGAAGGGCCGCTTCGGTCGCCCGCGTTCGTCGCAAACATAGTGAGGCGAACGGCCCCAGCGTGCCCAGCTCCGCGCAATTGCTTTGGGCAGATCGGCCGTGCCGATCCACGAGCCGGGAAAGCGACCGGTCAACGCGGTAAGTCCGGGGATCATGAACCACCACAACGCCAACATGCGCAGCCGCCGCGGGCCGGCCGGCCAGTGTCGCCAATGGCCGGTCTGGGTCGCGACAAGCACGGCCGCGCGCACGGTCGCGATGTTGTCGGCGAGCCCCAGCACCTGGCCACCGAAGGAGTGTCCGATCATGCCCACGGCCGCGCCCGGCGCGAGCCGTGCCAGGTGATCGAGCATCGATGGAAAGTCAATCTCGCCCCATTGATCGATTGTGGCATCGGCCGGCTTCTGCGAGCCACCGATGCCGCGATAGTCGTAGGTCAGGACGACGAAGCCGCGCATCGCCAGGTGCTGGGCAAAGGCCCCGTAGAACTGGCGAGGAATACCAGTGCCGCCATTGATCAGGAGGGCGGCACCGTTCGGTTCGTCGGGCTCGAAGAGCGTCGCCGCCAGAGTGATGCCGTCGCGCGCAGGGAGTTTCAGGTCCATGTTCTGATGTGGGACCGACGGCCCGAGCCGGGCAAACGCATCCCGGCCGCGAAGAGTTGAATGCGGCTCAGCCCACCTTCAGTTCCTGGACCAGCCAGCGCCGCAGCGCACGGATCGCGGGCAGGTTGCGTTCGCGGGGTCGGCAGGCAAACCAGATCTGACCGCGGGCGGCCATCGCGGGACCGACCCGCACCAGTCCACCCGCCGCGATCTCGCCGTCGATCAGCGGATCGAACACCAGCGCAACACCCAGCCCGTGCGCTGCAGCGCGCACCGAGGCGCCCATGCCGTCGACCTGCAGCCCCTTGTTGCGTTCGAAGACTTCCGGATCGAGTCCCGTGCCCAGCGCCCAGTCCCTCCACGACGCGCCGAACGGCGCGACATGGATCAACGGCGCGCGGAAAATGTCGGCGGCGGTGCGCAACTTCAACCGCTTGACCAGGGCCGGCGACGCGACCGGCACGGTCCTGAGGTCCATCACCTTCTCGGCTGCGACTCCCGGCCAATTGCCGTCGCCGTAGCGCAGCGCCACGTCGACCATTCCAGTCTCCATGTCGGCCATGCGCGGGCTCGCCTCGACCTGCAACTCGATACGGGGATGGGACGCAAGGAACTGGCCAAGCCGCGGCAACAACCAGTGCGTGGCAAAGATCGGCACAGACGAAACCCGCAGCCGCTGGCTGCCGCCGCCCTGGCGTGCGACGGCGCGTGACAGGTCGGCGAAGGCACGGCCCGTCGTCGCCGCCAGCAGATGCCCGGCCGGCGCCAGCTCGACCCCACGCGGCCGGCGTTCGAAGAGCTTTTCGCCGAGTGCCTTTTCGAGGCCGGCAATGCGGTGACTGACGGCCGAGGCCGTAATGTGAAGCACCTCGCCTGCCGCCTTGAACGAGCCAAGTCGCGTGGCGAGATCGAACGCCTGCAACGCGAGAAGGTCCCGCGCCGAAAGCTTGCCGTCGGTCAGAACGCCTCCGCCGGGATGGACATCACCGTCGCGGCACCCGCCTTGATCTGATGGTTGAGTGCCGTGCTCTGCGGCAACACGCGGGCAATGTAGAAGCGCGCGGTCGCGAGCTTGGCCTCGTAGAAGGCGTTGTCGTTGCCTGCTGCCAGGCCCCTGTGGGCTGCGACGGCGATGCGGTTCCACATGTAAGTCATGGCGGTGAGCGCCATCAGACGGAGCAGGTCGGTCGCCGCGGCGCCCGCCTCGTCCGGGTTCTTCATCGCGTTCTGCATCAGGTAGAGCGCGGCGTCCTGCACGCGGCCCAGCGCCTTCTCGAGCGGCTCGACGAACTCCTTCATCTTATCATCGGCCTTGTGCTGGGCGACGAAGCCCGAGATCTCGCCGAGCAGGCGCTGCGCCGCTCGGCCGCCCTTCATCGGCAGCTTGCGGCCGACCAGGTCGAGCGCCTGGATGCCGTTGGTGCCTTCGTAGAGCTGGGTGATGCGGGCGTCGCGCACCAGCTGCTCGACGCCGTTCTCACGGATGAAACCGTGGCCGCCGTAGGTCTGCACCGCGAGGTTGGCGCACTCGCTGCCCATGTCGGTGAAATAGGCCTTGATGATCGGCGTCAGCATCTGGATCAGGTCGTCCGCCGCTTCGCGCTTCTCGGCGTCAGGATGGCGGTGCGACTCGTCGATCAGCATGCCGACCCAAAGGGCCAGCGCGCGGGCCGCCTCGGTGAACGACTTCTGCGTCAGCAGCATGCGGCGCACGTCAGGATGCACGATGATCGGGTCGGCCGGTCCGTTGGCATTCTTCGGTCCGGTGAGCGAACGCATCTGCAGGCGGTCGCGCGCATAGGCGACGGCGCTCTGGTAGGAGCACTCGGCGATGCCGAGGCCCTGCATGCCGACGCCGAGGCGGGCGGCATTCATCATCACGAACATGGCGTTCATGCCTTTGTTCGTCTCGCCGACCAGCCAGCCACGCGCATTGTCCATGTTCATGACGCAGGTCGCGTTGGCCTTGATGCCCATCTTATGCTCGATCGCGCCGCAGCGGATGCCGTTGCGTTCGCCCACGCTCCCATCCGCCTTCGGGATGAACTTCGGCACGAGGAAGAGCGAGATGCCCTTGGTGCCACCGGGTGCATCCGGGAGACGCGCCAGCACGAGATGCACGATGTTCTCGGTGAGATCGTGCTCGCCCGCCGAGATGAAAATCTTGGTGCCGCTGATGTCGTAGCTGCCGTCGCTGCGCGGCTCGGCCTTGGTGCGGATCAGGCCGAGATCGGTGCCGCACTGGGGCTCGGTGAGACACATCGTGCCCGACCACGTGCCGTCGGTGAGCTTCGGCAGATAGAGCTTCTTCAACTCGTCCGAGCCGTGGCGCGCCAGCGCCTCGTAGGCGCCATGGCTCAGCCCCGGATACATGCCGAACGCCTGGTTCGACGCGGTGATCATTTCTGTGATGGCGAAGCCGACCGTCGCCGGCAGGCCCTGGCCGCCGTATTCCGGATCGCAGGTCATCGACGTCCAGCCGCCCTCGCGAAACTGGTCATACGCTTCCTTGAAACCCTTGGGTGTGCGGACCACGCCGTTCTCGTAGTGGCAGCCCTCTTCGTCACCCGACCGATTGAGCGGGAACAGCACGTTCTCACATAGCTTGCCCGCCTCCTCGAGGATGGCGTGGATGGTGTCGGGCGTGGCGTCTTCGTAGCCCGGCAGCTTGGCGAGGCTCGACACGTCGAGCACCTCGTTCATGACGAACTGGATTTCCTTGAGTGGCGCTTTGTAGACGGCCATGGCGTTTCCCCTCAGTCGCTCTTCGGATCGACGCCGCGGCCGCGCAGCTCCTGGCTGACCTGCGCCTCGACGTCCTTGAACTCGGCGATGTGCTGGTCGAGGTCGGCGCGGCGGCGCTCGAGATCCTCGATGTGAACCCGGCTGCGGCGCAGCAGTTCCTTGAGCTGCTGCACGCCGGTGCGGTCGACCTGATAGAGGTCGAGCAGCTGTTTGATCTCGGCGAGCGAGAAGCCCAGCCGCTTGCCGCGCAGGATCCAGCTCAAACGCACGCGGTCGTGCGCGCTGTAGAGCCGGGTCAGGCCCTGGCGGCGGGGCTTGATCAGCCCCTCGTCCTCGTAGAAGCGGATGGTGCGGGCTGTTATGCCGAACTCGCGCGCCAGTTCGGCGATGCTATAGATTCGCGGCAGGTCGCGCGTGGCAGCCTGGGATGCAGCGGCGGCAGTCATGTGGCGGACCATAGTTGACGTTTACGTTAACGTCAATCTCGGGTTTACGTAAACGGAAGGATAACCATGGCGATCTATCAGTTGGGTGACAAAAAGCCGAAGATTCCGGCCTCCTGCTACATCGCCGAGGAAGCGACCATCATTGGTGACGTGCGACTGGGCGAGAATGTCTCGATCCTGCCCGGCGCCGTCCTCCGCGGCGACAACGAGCCGATCACCATCGGCGATGGCAGCAACGTCCAAGACAATTCCGTGCTGCACACCGATCCCGGCTGCCCGATCGACATCGGCAAGGGCGTGACGATCGGCCATTGCGTCATGCTGCATGGCTGCACGATCGGCGACGGCGCGCTGATCGGCGTCGCCGCCGTCGTGCTCAACAAGTCGGTGATCGGCAAGCAAAGCCTGGTCGGTGCCGGTGCCGTCGTAACCGAGGGCAAGAGTTTTCCCGACCGCGCCGTCATCTTCGGCTCGCCGGCCAAGGCCGCGCGCGAAGTGACCGAGGACAACGTCACGCGCCTGCGGCTAAGCGCCGAGAGCTACGTACGCCGCGGCGCCCAGTACAAGGCGGACCTCAAGCGCATCGGCTGACGCGATGATCACGGCGCTCGACCATCTGACATTGCGCGCTTCCTTCGTATCGGGCGCGGTCGGCGCCTACGAGACTCTGCTCGGACGAAAAGCGGAGGGTGGCGCGCTGCGAGTCGGCAATGTCGGCCTCGTGATCGAGGACTGTGCCGGCACCGCGCGGCTCACGTCGATGAACTTCGCCACACCGGACCTCGGCAAGGCGGCGCATCTGCTCGAGCGTCGCGCAGTGCCGACCACGCGTGACGGCGATCGGTTGAGCCTGTCGACCGACGCAGCGCACGGTGTCGCCGTCGCCCTCGTGCAGCGCCCCGATGCTCCCGCGCCGTCGCCGTTGCTGAAATCGAGCGAGGCCGCCGCGATCAGCGCGCTCGACCATGTCGTGGTGCGCACGCCGAACCCCGAACGGGCCATCGCCTTCTATGCTGGCCGGCTTGGACTCGACCTGCGGCTGGATCGCAGCAATCCCCAGTGGGGCGCGCGGCTGTTGTTCTTCCGCTGCGGCGACCTCGTGGTCGAGATCGCGCATGATCTGAAGAAGGGATTGTCGGACGCACCGGACGAACTGTGGGGCCTGTCGTGGCGGACCAGCGACATTGCCGCCTGCAACGAGCGTCTGAAGAAGGCCGACATCGATGTCACCCCGCCGCGTCCCGGACGACGGCCGGGCAGCCATGTCTTCAGGGTGCAAAGTCACACGGCCAATGTCCCCACCATCGTGATCGGCGGCATTGGGCGTTGGTGATAGGTCGCTGGTCATCGCGCGCGACGACATGCGAGGATGCCACAAAACCGTAACGTCGGGGGAAACATGCAAAAACTCGCCTGGATGCTCGCCGCCATCGGTGCCGTCGCCGGCGCTCCGACTGCCTCCGCGCAAGGCGTGCTGAACGTCTACTGCTCCGTTCAGGCGGAGTGGTGCACCCTCGTCGCCAACGAGTTCCAGAAGGCCACCGGCGTGAAGGTGTCGATCACGCAAAAGGGTTCGGGCGAGACGATCGCGCAGATCAAGGCCGAGGCTCAGAACCCCAAGGGCGACGTCTGGTTCGGCGGCACCGGAGACCCGCACCTGCAGGCGGCCGAAGAGAACCTCACCGAGATCTACAAGTCGCCGAAGATGGCCGAGTTGCATCCGTGGGCGGTGAAGCAGAACACCGATTCGGGCGGCAAGACGATCGGCATCTACATGGGCGCGCTGGGCTACGGCTACAACACCGAGTTGCTAGGCAAGAAGGGCGTGAAGCCGCCCGCCTGCTGGGCCGATCTGCTCAAGTCCGAGTTCAAGGGCGAGATCCAGATGGCGAATCCCAACTCCTCCGGCACCGCTTATGTCGCGATTGCGACGTTGGTGCAGCTGATGGGCGAGGAGAAGGCGTTCGATTACCTCAAGAAGATGCACGCCAACGTCAATGCCTACACCCGATCGGGAACGGCACCGATGAAGGCTGTCGCGCGCGGCGAAACCGGCGTCAGCATCTCCTTTGTGCATGACGGCGTCACCGAGGCGCTGGCGGGCTTCCCCGTGAAGACCGCAACGCCCTGCGAAGGCACCGGCTACGAGATCGGCTCGATGAGCATCGTCAAAGGCTCGCGCAATCTCGCCAACGCCAAGAAGTTCTACGACTGGGCGCTGACGCCCGAGGCGCAGAAGCTCGAGGCGCAGGCCAAGCAGTTCCAGGCGCCGTCCAACAAGGCCACGCCGGTGCCACCCGAGGCGCCAAAATTCGCCGACATGAAGCTGATCGACTACGACCAGGCCAAGTACGGCAAGTCGGCCGAGCGCAAGCGCCTGATCGCGCGTTGGGATGCCGAAGTCGGCGCCCTGCCGAAGCAATGACGAAGGCCGGCGCGATTCGTTCCTGGACCGCGCTGGCTCGCGAGCAGCCGTTGAAAAAGATGATGGACGAGTTGCAGGCGCGGAACGATCTCGGTGTGCGCTTCCTCCTGCCCGAGCAAGGGACGCGCCGGCACTTCAAATGACGACGAACGGCAGGACAGAAAGGTCGATCCTGGTCTGGTCCGCCGCGGGCCTGCTCGCCGCACTGTTGTTGCCTTGGTACGGCTTGCAGGAAGGCTTGACCGGCGTGAATTGGGTCTCTGGCCTGTGGTCGTCGGAGGACTATGCCGGCGGCCTCGCCGAAATTCTCGCCCACGGCAAATGGTGGCTTGCTCCGGCGCTGGCGGCTCTCGCCCTGTGCGCTGCAATCGGCACGTTGCCGATGACGCGCGAGCGTCGCGGCCGCGGCCTCGCGATCCTCGCAGGCGCCGGCATCGTGCTCTACGCAGTGCAGGCGCTGGGGATCGGTCTGCGCGGCT
>CAYZQZ010000102.1:0-10793 GCA_964480235.1 uncultured Reyranella sp.
ACTCGATCTGGTCGGCATAGATGTTGGCCGAGGCCATCTCGACGGTCGCCGGCAAGTTGATGATGATCTTCCTGTCGGGAGTCGGCTTGTAGACGTCGCAGACCGCCGCGCAGATGTCGCGCGCGAACTCGAGCTCGGTACCGGTGAAGCTCTCGGGGGAATATTCGTAGACCCACTCGGTCTTCGGATCGGCATCGGCCAGTTGCTTGACCAGTTTGGCGCCCGACACGGCAATGTCGATGATCCCGGCGGTGTCCTGGCCGAACACGACTCGGCGCTGGAGCGTCGAGGTCGAATTGTAGAGATGGATGATCGCCCGCTTGGCACCACGGCACGCCTCGAAGGTGCGCTCGATCAGCTCGGGCCGCGACTGCGTCAGCACCTGGATGGTGACGTCGTCCGGAATCATCTTCTTCTCGATGAGCTCGCGCACGAACTCGAAATCGGTCTCCGAGGCGGCCGGGAAGCCGACTTCGATCTCCTTGAAGCCCATCGTGCAGAGCAGCTTGAACATCCGGGTCTTGCGGTCGGAGTCCATCGGCTCGATCAGGGCCTGGTTGCCATCGCGCAGATCGACCGCGCACCAGATCGGCGGCTTGGTGATGACCTTGTTCGGCCACTGCCGATCCTTGATCTCGATCGGCTTGAACGGAACGTACTTCTCGCCCGCGGTGGGCATCATTGGTTTCTGAACGGACATTGGAAGCCTGCGACTTTTCTTGAAGATAATGAGGACGGACGACAACGCGACCCGCAGGGTTCCCGGATTACCGGGAGGCGGGTCAGCGAATAAGTCGAAGCGTCGTCAGTCGCAGCATTGCGGGCGCCACAATAGGGCGCGCGCCGCAGGAGTCAACCGCCGAGGCCAGCCGGACCCGCATCGGAGCCGCCCCGGGGCTTGAGGCCCCGGGGCGGTTCCTGATGCGAATTCAGCGGGTTAGTTGAGGGGAACCTGGAAGTTGAAGTTGAGGCTGGACGGCTGCTGCATCGGCGCGAACATCTGCGGCGCCACGAAGACCGGCCGCTCGCGCTCGACGATCACCGGCCGACTCTCGCGCACGTAGATCGGACGTTCATGGAAATAATGAGAGCGACGATGCTCCCAACGGCCGTGTTCGTGGCGACGGTCGTAACGATCGCCGTAGCGATCGCCATCATGTGCCAGGGCGGCGGTCGACAGGACGACGAGAGACGTGGCGGCGAGCGCGGCTGCGCCGATCAGCTTCTTGGTCATGTCACGCATCGGGATACCTCCAGTATGTCAGAGGTACGTGAGCAACCCGGTCAACCATCTCCCGATCAATTGGGGCATTGCCGCGGATTCGTGCGACCTGTTTCCGCCATGATCGGGCCCGCGCGTCCGCGGTCAGCGCAGCGGTACGTTGATGTTGAGGTTCACGCCGGGCTGCGGCGCGCCGTAATAGTAGACGGGCTCGCGCCCGTAGATGACGGCCGGCGGCGGAACCAGGATGACCGGGCGCGGCGCATAGACCACCGGTACGGCCTGATAGTAGACGTGGCCCGGTGGTACGAAGGGGGGGCCCTTCCTCTTCCAGTGTTTCTCGTCGTGGGCCCGGGCCGAGGCCGCGATGGCGACCGCGCCGAGGGCGGCAAAGATGACGATGCCGGTGCGAAGCCAAAGGGGCGCGTGGGTTTTGTGAGTGTTCATGATTGAGGCTCCTGGTTCGTCCCCAAGAGGTAGCGTCTCGAGCCGGGCGATTGCGGTGAGAAAATTGTGACCGCAGGCCGAATTTCGCATCGGCACCGCGCTTATTTCGCCGGTGCGCCGGGCATGATTAGATGCATCCAACCACGATGACGGGGGGATAACGCGATGGCCGGGCCGCTCAGCGGAGTACGTATTCTCGACTGCACGACGGTCGTGCTGGGGCCTTGGGCGGCGCAGCAACTGGGCGATCTCGGCGCCGATGTGATCAAGATCGAGCCACCGGAGGGCGACACGACCCGCCAGCTCGGGCCGTCGCGGCACCCCGGCATGGCGGCCTTCTATCTCGGCTGCAACCGTTCCAAGCGCTCGATCGTGCTCGACCTGAAGCAGGAGTCCGGCCGCAAGGCACTGTTCAAGCTCGCCGAGACTGCCGACGTGCTGATGCACAATTACCGGCCGGAGCCCGCCAAGCGCCTGGGCGTCGAGTACGAGAAGTTCGAGAAGATCAATCCGCGCCTGGTCTATCTCGCGACCTACGGCTATCGCGCCGCGGGCCCGATGGGACCGAAGGCGGCCTATGACGATATCATCCAGGCGGGCTCGGGCCTTGCCGCCCTTCAGAGCGTGGTGGCGGGGCAGCCGCGCTTCCTGCCGACCATCGTGGCCGACAAGACGAGCTCCAACGGCGTGGTCTCGGCGCTGCTGGCGGCGCTGTTCGCGCGCGAGCGCACCGGCCAGGGACAGGCCGTCGAGGTGCCGATGTACGAGACCCTGGTCTCGTTCGTGATGGTCGAGCATCTCTACGGCGAGACCTTCCGGCCAGCGCTGGAATCGGCGGGCTACAAGCGCGTGCTCAATAAGGAGCGGCGACCCTATCCGTCGAAGGACGGTTACTTCGCGCTGCTGCCCTACACCGATGGCCACTGGAAGGAGTTCTGCATCCTGGTCGGCCGCCCCGACCTCGCGGCTGACGCGCGCTTCCAGGGTATGGCCAATCGCCTGAAGAACGTCGAGCAGTACTACGCGACGCTGGCCGCGCTCTGCGCCGAGCGTACCAACGCCGAGTGGGTCGAGCTCCTGAAGAACTCCAACGTGCCGCACGGGCCGGTCAACACGCTGGACGACCTGTTCGTCGATCCCCAGCTCAACGCGACCGGCTTCTGGAAGGAGGTCGAGCATCCGAGCGAAGGCAAGCTCCGCATGCCCGACATCCCGCCGCGCTTCTCCAAGACCAAGCCGGAGATCACGCGCCTGCAGCCGCGGCTCGGCGAGCACAGCGTCGAGGTGCTGAGCGAGGCAGGCTTCACCCAGGCTGAAATCGATGCCATGCTGAAGTCAGGCGCGACCAAGACAGCCTAGCTACCGACAGACGGCACCAGACCGTCGACATACAAAGTCGCGCCGCAGGGAGGAAGGCATGATCGTTCGCCCATCTCGGCGCGACGTGTTGCGTTTTGGCGCCGTAGCGGCAGCGGGTGCGTTGCCGGCGCCGGCGATCGCCCAGTTGCCGTGGCCGAGCAAGCCGATCAAGATCGTCTGCACCTACCCGCCGGGCGGCCTGACCGACATCTTCTCGCGCGCCTATGGTGAGTTCGTGTCGCAGAAGCTCGGCCAGCCGGTGGTGGTCGAGAACAAGACCGGAGCGGCCGGCGCGATCGGCGCCGAGCTGGTGAAGAACTCGGCGCCCGACGGCTACACGCTGATGTTCACCAACTCGACGACGATGGTGCAGAACAAGGTCCTGTTCAAGAAGCTGCCCTACGACCCGGACAAGGATTTTGCGCTGGTCGCCTGGTTCAACACCGGGCATCTGCCGACCGCCGTCAACAAGGACATTCCGGTGAAGAACATCAAGGAGTTCTTCGACTGGAGCAAAGACAGAAAAGTGTCCGCCGCGACCTACGGCGCCGGATCTTTTGCGCATGTCGTGGCCGAGACGTTGAACAGAAACCACGGCTTCAAGCTCGAGCCGGTGCATTATCGCGGCGAGGGCGCGATGTGGCAGGACATTGCGGCGGGCAACGTGCAGACGGCGACCGGCAGCTACGCCTCGCAACTTCCGTTCCTGCAGCAGGGCTCGGTCAAGGTGATTGCCGTGCCGACGCTCGAGCGCATGAAGAAGCTGCCCGACGTGCCGACCTTCTACGAGCAGGGTTACACCGACAAGGCGTTCCAGGTACGCGGCTGGGTGGGTTGCGCGGCGCCGGCCGGCACGCCGGAGGAGATCGTGAAGAGATTGTCCGACCTCATGGTCGAGGGCGGCAAAACCGAGCGGGTGCTGAAGATCAACGACCAGTTCGGGATCGACGAGGGCGCGCGCGATCGCGCCTATTTCAGGAAGGTCCTCGACGAGGAAGGGCCCGTGGTGCTCGAGGTCATCAAGGGACTGAACATCGAGCCGCAATAAACAAGACAAGAAAGACAAGAAACAGGGAAACGAAACGAACCAGGGAGGAAGTTCTATGATTGTACGTCCATCGCGGCGCGACGTGCTGCGGTATGGCACGGCCGCGACCGCCGCCGCCCTGCTGCCCGCGCCTGCCATTGCCCAGGCCTGGCCGAGCAAGCCGATCAGGATCATCTGCGGCTATCCCGCCGGTGGACTCACCGACATCTTCGCCCGCGCCTACGGCGAGTACATTTCCCAGAAGACGGGCCAGCCAGTCACGGTCGAGAACAAGGCAGGCGCATCGGGCGCGATCGCCGCAGAGCAGGTCAAGAGCGCGCCGGCGGACGGCTACACGCTGATGTGGACGATCTCGACCACGATGATCATGAACAAGGTGCTGTTCAAGAAGCTGCCTTACGATCCCGACAAGGACTTCGTGCCTATTTCGTGGATGGATGCGGGGCACCTGCCGACCATCGTCAACACGAACACGCCGATCAAGGATCTTGCCGACCTCGACAGATTCGCGCACGCCAACAAGACCTCGCTCGGTACCTACGGTGCGGGCTCCTACAGCCACGTCGCGGTCGAGGCGCTGAACCGGAACTTCAAGCTGCAGATGGAGGCCGTGCATTACCGCGGTGAGGCGCCGATGTGGGTCGACGTCGGCTCGGCGTCGCTGACCGGCGGTAGCGGCAGCTATGCTGCGGCGTCGAGTGTATTGCAGACGGGTAAGGGCCGGGCAATCGCGGTGCCGACCAAGAAGCGCATGCGCAAGCTGCCCGACGTGCCCACTTTCCTCGAGCAGGGGTTGAGCGACGTCGCCTTCCAGGTACAGGGCTTCATCTGCCTTGTCGGCCCCGCGGCCATGCCGAAGGACATCGTGCTCAAGCTCTCCGATATGATGGTCGAGGGCGGCAAGACCGAGCGCATCCAGAAGATCCTCGACACGTTCGGCATCGACGTCGCGGCGCAGGACCACGTCTTCTTCGAGAAGATCCTGGCCGAGCAGGGACCAGTGTGGATCGACCTGGTCAAGGGACTGAACATCGAACCGCAGTGACGCTGCAGGTGGCGGCGCCCTGATGAGTGTGCATTCGGGCGCAGCCAGATGTTCCCTTCCTGTCGGTTGCGCGGGACGTAAAGACGTGTAAATCAACGTGCGGTTGTGGGAGCAGAGTGGCTCCGGCCGCTGTGGGGATTACGCGTCGATGGCTTTGGACGTCTATGTGGGATCGCTGAGGCGCTACTACGCGGGCGAGTGGAAGAGCGTCGACGAGCGTCCGGTACCCGGTGGCCGCAGCCGGCGCGGGGCAGAGGCCTCTCCGGAACTCGAGCGCCTGCGGAGCGCGGTGCTGGCCTGGCGCGGCAATCTCGGCGCCTCGCTCGCCGGGACGACCGACCTCGAGATCGACTGGGACGAATCGGACCAGGCGCCGTATTTCACGGGCCAGCCCGGCTGGGACGGGCTGGGCTCGCTGGTCCTGTGGGCAGCCTATGCCGATGTGCCGGCACTGCGCCGGCCGGCGAGCCTGCCGGAGGAGTGGGACGACGACCCGGCACTGCTTCGCTGCAATGGCGAAGGCTTCAAGTCGCGCTTTTCGCACCTGGTGCGCAATGTCGAATTGTGGCTGCCGTCGCCCCTGACTTTCACCTTCGAAGGCGAGGATGTCCGCGGACGGCGGATCGTCATGGGCTCGACCGGGATGCTGTTGCGACAGCTCGGCGAGCTGAACGGCGCGACATGGAAAGCACGGCCGGACGAGATCGCGAGCTGGGCGCGCCGACCGCCAGTCTCGGAGGACGGTACCCTGGAGCTTCTGGCGCGCCACGCATTCGCGGTGATGAGCGATCTGGCGCGCAAGGCGGTCGAGCACCGCCTGCCGATGAAGCTCGATTTCTGAAACGCACAACGCCCTCTCCAGGAAGGAGAGGGCGCTGGTTGGGCGAGCGTCAGGTACCGACGACGCTCAGGAGACAGCCGGAGGTGCCGGAGGCGGCTCGGCCGAAGGCGGGCGGTTGCGGCGTTCGTTCATGAACTGGTCGAACTCGGCCCGGTCCTTCGCCGACCGAAGCTTGTCGAGATAGTCCTGAAACTCGCGCTGCTCCTCGTCGAGGCGGCGCAGGGTCTCGTCACGGTATTCGTCGAAGGCAACATTGCCCGAGCCGTGGCGGCTCGACCATCGGGCGCGGCGCTTCCACGCGCGCCACTCCTCCTTGCGCGCCTGCCACTCGGATCGCGCGGCGTCGCGATCCTCGGGCGTGTGCCAGCGGCCGTAGCCGCGATGTGAGCAAAACATGCGTCCTCTCCATATGCAGATTACGAGCATGGCCAGTCCCAGCGGCCAGAACAGGATGAAGCCAATCACCGTCAGGGCGATCAGGGCCGGCTTGGGCAGTTCATCGATTCTCTCGAGCACGGCCTGCATGGGGCCCCTCCTTCGTCAGTTAACGTATGTAAATGTTAACGACATTTACATTGGGCATTCCCGATCCGTGAGTCAAGGGCAGCTCACGCTTTTTGGGAAAAACCCAATCCCTGCAAGTAGATGAGCATGGCCGATTCGAGCAATTCCTCGGCTGTCATGGGCAGGGGCCGGCGGCCGGCGTCGCCGCGGCCGAACAACGAGGCGATGCCGTGCGCCATGCCCCAGACATGCAGGCTCATCATCAGCGCCGGCGGTCGTTTGCCCGCGGGCAGCAGCCCGACCAGCGTGTCGGCGGCGGTGCGCAGAACGCCGAAGGCGCGGTCCGATGCCGCGCGCAGCTCGGCGTTGATGTCGGGAGGCAGGCCGGATTCGAACATCGCGGCGTAGTAGGCGGGCTCGGCGCGCGCAAAGGCCAGATAGGCGCGGCCGACATTGTGGAACGCAGTGATCGCGTCGGGCTTGCCGCCGGCCCAGCCGGTCGAGAGCATCGCCTCGAACCGCTGAAAGCCCTCGCGCGCGACATCGGCCAGCAGCGCCTCGCGGTCACGGAAGTGGCGATAAGGCGCGGCCGGGCTGACGCCGGCCGAGCGCGCGGCGTCGGCGAAGGTGAAGCCGGCAGGGCCCTTCTCCGCGATCAACTGGCGCGCGGCCTGGATCAGCGCTTCCTTCAGGTTGCCGTGATGGTAGCCGCGTTCCTCGCGGGCTCGCCTTTTCCAACTCATGTTAAGCCAGTTTACATTAAAGACAGGGCCGGCAATAGCGACCCCAACGGCAGCGCGTTTGCGCGCGTTGCATCCGAGGATGCCTTGTGGCCGGATAGCTACATGTCCCTTTCCTTCGAACTTCGCCCCGCCGCCACGTCCGACCTCGGCTTCTGCTGGCCGATCTATCGCGACGCCATGAAACCTTTGACCGAGGCCGTCACCCAGTGGAACGAGACGGCCCAGCACAAGATCGTCGAGCAAGCGGTCGCCGATTCCGGCACCTCGATCCTGCGCCAGGAAAAGGCGGATGTGGGCTGGCTGCAGGTCGAGGAGACGCGCCACATGGTGCAGCTCAAGCAGATCTTCATCCTGCCGGCGATGCGCAACCGCGGCCTGGGCACCAACTTCCTCAACTGGATGAAGGAGCGCGCCGAGCGCAAGCGCAAGGATCTCATGCTCGACGTGTTGAGCAACAACCCGGCGCGCAAGCTCTATGAGCGGCTGGGCTTCAAGATCGTGACGGCGGCGAACAATACGGTCACGATGCGGTTCTGAACGCGCGGGCCCCGGAAGACGCGGGGCCGACGCAGGGGCCGATGGACATCTCATCAGAGCGATTGCTGGACTGGCTGTGTGGGCAACTGGGCGCGGCTGTGTCCTATGCGGCCGAACCGGTCAGGCTGACCGGCGGCTTCGACACGGTGACGATGGCCTTCCGCCTGGCCGACGCGCCGGAGGGGCTGACGGGCGAGTTGATCCTCCGCATGCTTCCCCAGGCGGCGCCCGCCGTGCGTCTACGCCGCGAGGTGGCGACGCACGAGGCGCTGGTCGCGGCGGGGTTCCCGGCACCGCGGATTTTTCTCCACGGCGAAGACTCCGCGCCGCTCGGCAGCCCGTTCATCGTCATGGAACGGCTGTCCGGCGAGACGATGTGGGCGGCGGCAGTGGGACCGCGCGGAGACAAGCGCCGCCTCCTCACGCTGACGCGGCGACTGGCGGAGGCACATGCCCTGCTGCACAGGATAGAGGGCAGGCATCTCTCGGCGAGCGCGCAGAGTCACGGCATCGATCCCGCGCTGCTGACCGTGACAGGCGAGCTCGGCCGCATCCGGGGCCGCATTGCAAAGGCCGGCCTGATCGGATTGCTGCCGGGTATCGATTGGCTGGAGCGCAATCAGCGGCGGCCGCTGGACGCCGAGGTGATCTGCCACGGCGACTTCCATCCGCTCAACATCATGGTTGCCGGCGACCGGCTGACCGGCGTGATCGACTGGCCTCAGGCGATCGTGGCCGAACCCGCCTTCGACGTTGCCTGCACGCTGGTGTTGCTGCGTTTTGCCGATGCCGGCTTCGACGGGCCGCTGCGCAGCCTGCTCGAGATGGTGCGCACGATGATGGCGCGGCGCTATCTCGCCGCCTATCGCGCGGCGCGGCCGTTCCGGGACGCGAATATTGCCTATTACGAGGCGCTGCGAGTCTTGTCGGCGCTCGTCTCCGCCGGCGAATATCCACCCGGTCCGGACAATCCGTGGCACAAGCCGCGCGTGCTGGCCGCGCTCTACCGTCACTTCGAGACGGTGAGCGGCGTCAAGGTCGAGGTCTGACGCGGGACCGCGTCGACCGGGGGGAGAAGACAATGGAACTCTGGATGACGACGGTGGCCTCCGCGCGCGCTGCCCAGCGCATGGCGCAGGAGACCGAGGCGGCCGGCTGGGACGGCATGTTCGTCGTCGATTCCCAGAACCTGTCGGGCGATCCCTATGTCGCGCTCGCGTTGGCGGCCATGGTCACGAAGCGACTGGGGCTTGGCACCGGCGTCACCAATTCGGCGACCCGCGTGGCGGCGGCAACCGCCAACTCGATCACCTCGGTGCATCGCGTCTCCAGCGGTCGCGCCGTGCTCGGCATCGGCCGCGGCGATTCGGCGCTCGCCCATCTCGGACGGGCGCCGGCGCGGCTCAAGCAGTTCGAGCGCTACCTGCGGCATCTGCAGATCTACCTGAAGGGCGAGGCGGTGCCGTTCGACGAGGTCGACCTGCCCGTGGAGTGGGCGCCGCCGATGTCGGAGCTGCATCTGCACGACGCCCCGCCCAACAGCCGGATCGGCTGGATCGCCGAGGGCCTGGCCAAGGGCGAGAGCAAGGTGCCGGTCGAGGTCGCCGCCAGCGGCCCCAAGGTGATCGCCATGGCGGCACTGCATGCCGATCGCATCATGTTCACCCTGGGCGCCGATCTCGACCGGCTGCGCTGGGGCATCGAACTGGCCCGCAAGACCCGCAAGGAGGCGGGACTCGATCCCGACGGCGTGGCGTTCGGTTCCTACATCAACATGGGCTGCCATACCGACCCCGAGGCGGCGCGCAGCCTGGTGCGCGGCGGGCTGACCACCTTCGCGCGCTTCTCCGTGATGCACGGCAAGGCCAACGGGCCGGTGTCGAGCGGCGACCGCGCCGTGCTGGAGGCGTTGCGCAGCAACTACGACATGAAGGCCCACACGCGCGGCGACTCGCGGCAGGCCGGCACGCTGACCGACGATTTCATCGATCGCTTCGCGATCGTCGGCCGGCCGGAGCGCTGCATCGAGCGGCTGAGGTCGCTGGCGGCGCTCGGTCTCGACAAGGTGGCGGTGAGCGGCGCCTCGCGCGGCGCGGCCGAGAGCGACATCGCCGTGGGCCGCCGCCTGGTGGCGGCGGAAGTGCTGCCCGGGCTGAAGGCGGCCTGAGGCCTCAGTCGGAGTTCTGGTCGATCCAGTCTTCGAGCAAGGCGGCGAAGGCGGTGCCCAACACGAAGCCGACCGCCAGCCCGACGCCGCCGAAAGTGGCGGGGAACACGCTGCGCTGGAACAGCCACAGGCCGATCGTGCAGATGGCGACCAGGAGCAGCGACAGCCACCAGAACCGGTTGGGGTCCTTCTCCACGGCCAGGGCTCAGCGCCAGATCTTCCGGCCGCTGCCCGGCAGGCCGAGGTCGCCCCACATCGCGTCGACCTTGTCGATCACGGCCTGGTCCATGCGGATCTGGCGGCCCCATTCGCGATTGGTCTCGCCGGGAAACTTGTCGGTGGCATCGAGGCCGATCTTGGACCCCAAACCTGACACCGGGCTTGCGAAATCGAGATAATCGATCGGCGTGTTCTCGATCACGGTGATGTCGCGCGCCGGGTCCATGCGGGTGCTGAGCGCCCACATCACGTCCTTCCAGTTACGCGCGTCGATGTCGGCATCCACCACGATGACCCACTTGGTGTACATGAACTGCCGCAGATACGACCAGACGCCCATCATCACTCGCTTGGCGTGGCCGGCGTAGGCCTTCTTCATCGACACCACGGCGATGCGGTAGGAGCAGCCCTCGGGCGGCAGCCAGAAATCGACGATCTCGGGGAACTGCTGCTGCAGGAGCGGGATGAAGACCTCGTTCAACGCCTCGCCCAGCACCGACGGCTCGTCGGGCGGCCGGCCGGTGAAGGTCGACAGATAGATCGGATCGCGCCGCATGGTGATGGCGCTGACCGTGAACACCGGGAACGGCTCGACCGAATTGTAATAGCCGGTGTGGTCGCCATAGGGACCTTCGTCGCCGAACTCGGTCAGGCTGACATG
>CAYZQZ010000103.1:0-10759 GCA_964480235.1 uncultured Reyranella sp.
CCGGTGGGCACATCGGCAGCGTCGCCTGCGACAGGGCGCCGCTGTTGCGCCCGCCGACGGTCACTTCTGCCGCCATCTCCCGTCTTCGCCGAACACCCAGCTGCCGGGAGGCAGCTTGCGGAGGATTTCGGCCGCGTAGATGCGCCCGATCGCGTCGACCGGCACCTTCTGGGCGGCTGCCCGCTCGACGTAGAGCGCGCGGCGTTCGCCATTCACCTGTTCCACAAGCGCCTGGACGTTGGCAGGGGCGGCTCCGTGGACGGCGGCATAGCCGTCGAACCGCTCGCCGACCTGTCCGGCCGCGCGCGCCGCGTCGAGCATGCCCTGGGCTTGCGCGAGGCCGGTGGACGCCACCGTCAGGATCGGCAACGACAGCAGAAGCGCGCGCCTAGAAAATCGGCTTGGTCTTGACGTCACTGGTCGCCTCCTTCTCGATCTTCAGGCGCACGTCGGCGTCGAGCTTGATGTTGAGATTGATGGTGATCGGATCTTTGGGCGCCACGACCTCGACCTTCGGCGTGCACGCCACCGCCCCGGCGAGGGCGAGCAGCGCGGCCAGGGGCCGGCGTGGGCTCGTGAACGAAGACGACATCGCGGCTGGACCTCTCTCTATCGTTGACGCAACAACTCGTGCACGGTCTCGACGCCCTGCAGCGCCAGCTCCGTCAGGCGGTCGAAGTTGCTTTCGAGCCTGATATTGAAGTTGATCTTCTGGCCCTTGAGCGCCGAGGCCGTCGGGTTCTGCCCCTGCAAGCGCAGCAGCAGGCTGCCGGTGCCGCCCTCGCCGCGGTCGAAGTCGATCGTGAGCACCTCGTAGTGGAAGTCACCCAGGGTCTGGAGCGCCTCGCGCACCCTCGGGTCGGCGCTGCCGACGCGCTCGAGGAGCCAGCTGTTGTTTATGTCGAGTTCGCCCGGGCCGCTTGCCGCGAGACGGCTGTCATCGATCGAAATCTTGCCCCCGCGCATCTGGAGCGCGACATCGCCTTCGATGCGGCCGGCGCCCGCGACGCCGTCGACGTTCAGCAGACGGAAGGCCTGCTCGAGTTCGACGCCGGCGAAGTGCAGCCTGGTGGTGAAGTCCGGATGGGCGGGATCGATCGTGAAGGGTGAGGCCGTGATCCGGCCACCGGCGAAATCGTAGGCCAGCGCCTCGACATGCACTGCTGGCTTGCCCTTGAGCTCGAATTGCAGGCTAAGCGGCGCCGCCGGCAGGCCGCCCGGCTGCACTGTCGCGGCAAGGGTTTGTCGCCCCGTCGTTGCCAGCGGTGTCAGGCTGGTGACGTGCAGGTCGGCGTGAAGGCCGCTCACTTTCGCCTGCGGGGTCTCGAAAGCGATGTCTTCGACGTGTACCGCCAGGTCCGGGACGACCTTGTCGGCGGTCCAGGACAGCAGTCCGGCGGCGCGGATGGCCCCGTCGAGACGGGGCAGGATTCCGGCGAGGGCCGGGAACAGGTCCTTGGGCTGCTTGCTGTTGGCGTGGAACTTCGCGGTGCGCATGGTGACGCTGGCGGTACCGGCCTTGCGCTCGATGTCGTGCTTGCCGGCCGCGAGCACTTCCAGCACCGATCCGCGATCGGCCTGCATCGAGGCGACGAGTTCGAATGAAAGCGTGGTGTCGACCAGACGTCCACTGCCGGTGATCCGCACTGGTTGGGCAAGAGCGGGAAAGGTTGCCGAGATGTCGATGTCGCGAAGCGTGATCGTCGATATCGGCATGGCCGGCGATCCAGAAGCCGATCCGGGCGCGGTCGAAGCCGGCAGAGGCCGGCCGCCGACATTGGCGGTGCCGTCCTTCACGTCGACGGTCGTACGCAGGCCCTCGATCTCCATCGTGCGGGCATGGCCGACATACAGATCGCCGGGATCGAACGTCAGCACCAGGGACGAGGCGCGCACGGCGCCACCGTAGAGGCTGAGGCCGGCCGCCCGCGCCGAATGCAATCCCACGTGATGGATGGTGAGTTCGACCGGCCCGAAGCCGCGCTGCTCGAGAATGGCGATGGCCGTCCGCGCTGCGAGTTCGGCGCGATAGAGCCAGACCCCTCCCGCTCCGGCAACGATGGCGAATCCCGCGACGACCAGGCAGAGCCGAAGGAAGCGCCTGGTCCTCGTCATTGCCGGGGGCATTCGCGTCGGACCGTCGCCAGTGCGCCGGCTCCTTCGCCAGCCTGAAGGTCGATTTCCACCTCGCCGTCGAAGGAGGCGGGCTGGCTGGCCGCTTCCCGCACAAGGTCGAATCGCAGGCGGAGGGTCTTGCCGGCCTCGAGTGCTTCGAGCAGCTTCGTCGACAGCATCGGCAGGTCGCCGTCGACGCCATCCATCACGAGCGCATAGTCGCCGCCGAATGCGACCTGCACGGAATAGGTCTTGTCGTCGATGGCCAGTTCGGCTCGCGGCTCGTCCTTCATGTCCTCAGGCGAAGCGCCTGCCGGAAGGATCGGCTCCTGGTTCGACGGGTAAAGCTGGATCTGAATGTTGTTGCGGCGTTCGATCCGCTCGCAGGCGAGAACCACCGCCACGAGGTTGAGGTTGGTGCGCATGCTCTTGGTGATGGCATAGACGCGAGGCGTCTCGTCCTGCCGGACGAGCGTCCATCCGGATTCGGATGCCGCCGATGCCAGGCTGGCGGCCAAGGTCGCGGCCAGAGTCGCGATCGCAAAGATGTGCCCTGAAAGACGCACGACGATACCCCTCGGGTCGAAATTCATCTTTGCGCCTCGGCAGGGTTCCGACCTTGAGGCAGATCAAGCCTGGTTCAGCGCCTCGGCCAGAGGATCGGCTGATAGGTCCATCCGGCGGCAAGGACTGCGGCGATCACCGGTCGCTTCAACTCATCGATGTCGAATTTGTAGTCGACCACCTTGCCAAGCTGGCCCATCGGGCTTCGGAGGCCGTAAACGACCTCGCGCTGCCGGCGCACGAGCTGGATGCCGCGGAAGAAGCTTCGCGCGTACTGGATCCGCGGCGCGGCCATCAGGCCGGCGCTCCAGTCGAGTTCGCCGAATTCGTCGAGCGCACCGCACCGTCGCTTTGCCTCGTCGAAGAAAAGCCGCAGGCGGTAGGATTTCTTCATGCCGGACTTGGCGAGCACGCCCCACCAACTGGCATCGGCGTATTTCCATTCAACGACGATGTCCGCTTCCGGTCCTGTGCGCAGTGTCCACGGCAGGTGCGCGGCATTGAGATTCAGCAGCCGGTGGGTCAACTCGGTGGCCGGCATTGCGGGGGTTCCGGGGGCAGGGCGCACGGCGGTCCGGCGAATAACCACGGCGATCGGGTACGAGATCAGGGCGACGAGGATCAATGCCGCTCCGACGAACATGGCGGTCAGCATAGCCGGAGACAGCATCGACGATGCGCGGGGTATTCCGCCGGCACGGGAGGAGGCGATCAGGGCGGCAATTGCCGGTTCGTCCCGAGCCTCGGCGATGAACAGCCAGACGCCGCTGACCCATGAGAGCACGCTTGCCTCGTCCGAAGCCGCCCGGAAGTAGCGGACAGACAGCGCATCGACGGAGAAGCTGGATTTCACCGATGGGCTCTTCAGCCTGGTGTCCCGCTCGTGCGTGAAGGCCTCCCGGGCCGCTTCTGTCGAGCCGAAGCGCAGGGCGGTCAGGCGGCGTTCGCCGGCGCCGCGCGACTGGGCGGCATCCGCGGCATTTGGATAGGCAATTTCCGTTGCGGCGTCGCCCGGGGGCAGCAGGGAGCGCGCCTGCGCATCCGGCGGCGTGTCGGGGCGGTCGGCGATCTCGGACGGCGGAGAACAACTTGCCAGCAGGCCCAGGCAGACCAGGAGGAAAGAAATCCGTATCATCCGGTGAAACACTTGCAACAGGACGGCCAGCGGGCCTTGAGCAGGATCAAGGGCGGCCGCGAGCGGTGGACATAGGCTTCAGCTTCCGGTTCGAGCGAGTTCCGCGATGCTTAAGAAAGTCTTGATACTGGCGTTGTGCGTCCTTGGCGCCGTTGCGGCCGCGGCCCAGCAGGGCATGGTTCCCTTCATCCATCCGGGCCTCGGATTTTCGATCCAGCTGCCGGCGACCTGGCAGATCGCGCCGACGTCGGCCGACTACGATCTCCAGGCGCAGGACGGTACTTGCCTGATGCAGGTCGGCTCGGCGGCGATGAACGGGCAGGCGGGCTCCCATCGGTTCGCTGCCGAGTGGGAGCGCCTCAGCGTGGGACCGGATTCGACCTATCGCCGGCGATTGTCGCTGGCCGACCGATCCGTGAGCGGCGTCCCGGCCGTGCAGGGCGTCTACGAGTCGGTGGCGCTCGGCGGCAACGCGATCGGCAACGTCACCTTCATCGGCGTCCCCGGCCGGACCTACGTGATCACGGTCGTCTGCACGGCGGCGGCCTATCCGGCGCAGGGCGCGCTGATCGAAGCCATGCTGGCAAGCTTTCAGCTGCCACGCCCGCCGGAGCCGCCACGTCCGAGCCCGGGTACGACGGCGTCGGCCGGGAGCGCGCCCGACGGCTGGCTCGGTCTCGAAGTCTTCTCTCCGGCGACCACGGACCTGCCGCAGGTAGGGCTGACGGCCGACCGGGCCGTGATGGTGTCGATGGTGCGCCCCGGCTCGCCCGCGGCCGCGGTGGGGCTTGCCAAGGGCGATGTCCTGGTGGGCATGTCGGGCCGCACGATCCGTACGGTCGAGGACGTCCGCGCCGCGCCGACGCCGCAGGGCCAGCCCGTCGAGGTCATCGTGATGCGCCGCGGGGAGATGCGAAAATTCACGCTGGTACCGGCAGCGCGCCCGGCCGGTCTCGCGAACCACGAATTCATGCTGGCGGTGTTCGCCGGCGTGCTGATCGAGAAGCTTCCGGGCTGGAACTGGATCGACATTCCAGGTCCGGAACCGAAGGCATACCTGTCGCATCCGCTCGGCGGCGGACGCGCAGCAAGGATCGACCTCGACCGCATGCCGCCTGGCTGGAGCAACCAGCGCGCCGTGATCGAGGCCGCTGCCGGGGCCAAGCAGAAGCTCGCGCAGCGCTATCCGCAGGCGACTTTTTTCGACGGACCCACCTATGCGCAGGAGCCGGCGACGCGCGACCTGCCGGGGGCGCAATTCGAGGCCGAGTACGCCGAGGGCGGAAAGCCGATGCGCAGCTGGTACGTGATCCTTTCGGACGGCTATGGCGGCGCCGTGACGTGGTCCTACGGCGCACCCGAGGACGGCTTCGAGGCGGATCTGCCGGAGGCACGACGTCTTGTCCGATCGCTGCTGATCTTCCCCCGGCCCGTCGCAGGAGGCGTGCGATGATGAGAAGAAGTCTTTCCGCGATCGCGGCACTCATTCTGACGGTGTCGGCGGCACAGGCTGCGGGCGTGGTCGAAGCCGACGACAAGCTGCTGGCGAGCATCAAGAGCCTGGTCGACCGCTCACGTTCCGAGAAGCTCAGCAGCAGCGAGTTGAACCAGCTTCACAGCCTGGTCGTGCAGGCGGAAGACAAGGCGATGCCGTCATGGAAGCGCGCATCTCTCGACGAGATCAACAACAGCGCGACCGGCAAGCTGTGGAAGCAGGGCAATGCCGCCATCCTCGACCAGGTCCAGCGCACGGCGGCCCAGCGCACCGGGACGCTGGGCTTCATGCCCTCGGGCAAGTCGTTCATGGACGACGCCTTCGACCCGCGCAACAGCGACTACGATGCCACGGTGCTCGGGCCGCGCAGTGCTGAAGGCGCTGAGGAATTCGTCAAGGCGGCGCCGGCCGACTTCCTCGATCGCCGCAAATTCTCGGTCATGAGTGCCAATGGAAACTTCACGCGCTATCGCGGCTCGCCGGAGACCGCCGGCAAGCCCCTGACGGCGGACCAGATGAAGGCCGCCCGCGACAAGGCGGTGGCGCAGACCGCGGCGCTGGCCGACAGCGGCGGCGGCTACCTCTCGCGCGGCTCGATCGGTCATATCGAGTCGCAGATCGCAGCGGGCAAGTATGCTGGCCAGGTGACGTTCTATTCGAGTGCCGGTGACCGGATGGGGAAAATGCCGCTCGCGAATTTCGGCAGCATGGCCGAACGTTTCGGCGTCGTGGAGAATCACCTCGGTGACGTGCTCGGCATGGCAGCCGACAACGACGCCCAGCTTGCCAACTATCTGGTTCAGAAGGGCACGGTCGCAGGCAGTGCCAAGGTGCTGCAGCGCCAATCCGAAGTGGTCGCGCGACTGCCCGCGGAGCTGCGCGACGAGCTTCTGAAGGACAAGCAATTCGCGACACTGCTGCAGGATGCCGACAAGGTTTCGGCGGCGATGAAGAACGGTGCGTCGTCGGCGGACGCGCTCAAGTCGATCGGCCTGTCGGCCGAGGAGTTCGAAAAGCGCACGCGCGCCGCCAGCGAGCGCGTGGTCCGGGCTGCCGGACGCGACCTGGTGCGCAGCGTTGGCCCCGGCGCAGACGCCGCCGCGCGCACCGGCGCGAGACTGATGGTCGAGCAGAATCTGCTGGGTGCCATCGTCAATGCCGGCGGTATCGACAAGTTCCGCGATCTTCATTCCGGCAACAAGCAGCTCCTCCTGATGGTCGACGGCCTCGCGCAGGATTTTGGCAGCGACACGATCGCGAATCTGGCGCAGCGGCGCGGCACTGCCATCAGCAGCGGCGTTGCACTTGCCGCTCGCAAGGCGGGCATTCCGGAAGCCGAATTGGTCGAGATGCTCGCCAAGCGCTATTCCCTCGCCGGCAAGACCGTTGCCAGGAGCGCGCGCGAACTGGTCGGCGAGGTCGCGGCGGGCATGGGCATCGACGCGGCCATCGCGACCTATCAACTCTATCATGGCGATCGTGAGGGAGCGGCCCGCAGTCTGGTCGAAGGCGGGATCATCGGTGCCCTTCCGGAAGCGGGCCTCGTGTTGCTGATGAAGGACGTCACGCGAGCTTCGATGGAGCTGGCGATCGAGCAGGCGACAGGCCCGTACAAGGATTCGCGTATGGCCAAGACATGGCCTTACGTTCAGGCGGCAATCGCCGAGAACCAGGACAAGATCGTGCGCGGCCTCACGGGCGCCTTTTCGCCGGACGACCTGATGGATGAGGCGGACCAGTTTCTCAGGGACTCCTCAGGCTATGTGACGTTCCCCGGACTCGAGAAGGAAGTCCAAGTGCAGCTCGCCCAGCAGCTCTTTGCCATTCGCGACCAGGTGCGCGACGCCTATCTGACCAACCAGTACTTCCGCAAATATCTCGAGCTCAAGGCCTGGAATCAGGAATGGGACCGCCAGCAGCAGGAACGTCTCATGGCCGCGCTCGACAACGGCCTCAGGCAGGACGAGGAGCGCGCGCGCCAGGACGGCGCCCGGCAGCAGACGGGCAGCGCGCCGACGACGAAGGCCGCAGTGCCCCAGACGCCGCCGTCCAGCAGCACTGCTGACAAGCGCCGCGTCTGGCAGCAGCCGGACAACCCATCGGCGGCAACGCCTGCTCAGACGACGCAGCAGCAATCCTCGCCGAGCATCGTATCCCGCCAGATCGAAACCGACCGGGCGGCAAAGCAGCAACGCGATGCAGCGGAGATCGCGCGCCTGGACGGCATGTGCAAATGCTTCTTCGAGACCCAGTACCAGAACGACTGCGTCACCGGCGAGGCCGTAGCGCGCAAGCAGAGCAAAGAGTGGGAGGGACGCTGCGAGATCAAGGAACCGGCCCGATACGACGCCGAGGCGAAGAAATGCGTCGGCTACTTCGTCCGCTACTGGCGGGTGCACTCCTACGACGATATGAAGAGCTACAAGTCGGGCTACGGCTACCTGAAGTGGCCGGTAGTGCCGACCTATTGTGGTACGCGCCAGTGACTGTCTCGACAGGTCTCGTCGACCATACCGGTTTCGAGGGGCGGGTTCGCGACATCGCGCCCCATTCTGGCGGCCGGGTATTGAGCGCCTGATAATGCTGACGATCGCAAGGAGAAGCCTTCCATGCCCGACACCACGATGACGCAAGCCGGCCAGCCGGTGCGCACCGAACATTTCGACGTGCTGATCGTCGGGGCGGGCATCTCGGGGGTGGGCGGCGCCTACCATCTCACTAGGCAGTGCCCGGACAAGAGCTTCGTCGTCCTGGAATCCCAGGAAAGTTTCGGCGGGACCTGGCTCACGCACAAATATCCCGGCATCCGCTCCGACAGCGATCTCTTCACGTTCGGCTACCGCTTCAAGCCATGGCGCGGCAAGCCGATCGCCACGGCGCAGGAGATCCTTTCCTACATGGGCGAGGTGATCGACGAGAACGATCTCGCGCGCCACATCCGCTACCGTCATTCGATCGCCTCGGCGCGCTGGTCGGCGGCGGACAACCGCTGGACCGTCGAGGGCACGCGCGCCGACACCGGCCAGCCGTTTCGCATCACCGCGGGCTTCCTGTGGATGTGCCAGGGCTACTACCGGCACAGCGAGGGCTACACGCCGGAATGGCCGGGCATGGCCGACTACAAGGGCCGCATCGTTCACCCACAGACCTGGCCCGAGGACCTCGACTACAGGGGCAAGAAGGTGATCGTCATCGGCTCGGGCGCCACCGCCGCGACCGTGGTGCCGGCGATGGCCCCCGACTGCGAGCACGTCACCGTCGTGCAGCGCTCGCCGACCTATTTCATTCCGGCGCGCAACGCCAACGATCTCGCCGACACGTTGCGCCAACTCGAGGTCGACGAGAACTGGATTCACGAGATCGTGCGCCGCAAGATCCTGTTCGATCAGGCGGTGTTCACGCGTCGCTCCTTCGAGGAGCCCGAGAAGGTGCGCGAGGAGCTGCTGGGCGGCGTCCGCGCCTATCTCGGCCCGGACTACGACATCGCCCGGGACTTCACACCGTCCTACCGGCCATGGCGCCAGCGCATCGCCTTCGTGCCCGATGGCGATCTGTTCCGCGGCATCCGATCGGGCAAGGCCTCGGTCGAGACCGGCGAGATCGACCGCTTCACCGAGAAGGGCCTGCGCCTGAAATCGGGCAAGGAGATCGAGGCCGATATCATCGTCACCGCGACCGGCTTCAATCTCAACATGATGGGCGACATCGCCTTCGAGATCGACGGCCGCAAGCTCGACTGGGCCGACACCGTGACCTATCGCGGCATGATGTTCACCGGCGTGCCCAACCTCGTGTGGGTGTTCGGCTATTTCCGTGCCAGCTGGACCCTGCGCGCCGACCTCGTCGCCGATTTCGTCTGCCGCCTGCTCGGCCACATGAAGGCCAAGGGCGCCGCCAGAATCGAAGTCGCGCTGCGACCCGAAGATCGCGACATGAAGCTGCTGCCCTGGATCGATTCGGAGAACTTCAATCCCGGATACCTGATGCGCGGCATGCACCTGCTGCCCAAGCGGGGCGACAAGCGCGAGTGGCAGCACACGCAGGACTACTGGCGGGAGAAGAACGAGTTCCCGAAGATCGACCTCGACGACAAGGCATTCGTCTATGCGCCGGCGACGGTGAAGGCCGCGGCCTCCTGAGGCGGACCTCCGGCGCGTCGGCCAGCAAGTTCGCGCGCGAGCACTGAGTTTCGCGCGCACGCAAGGTCACAGAAAGGCAACAGCCTGGGCACTCCGTATTTCGGGGGTGCCTCCTCATGCGCCCGGTATTGCCGCAGAATTGTCGCTGGGTGCCAGCATCGAACGCTCCCACCTCGAGTGGGCCGCGATGTCTCGTCGACCGACGGTCGCGCAGGACACCGCGTTTCCAACAGCATGGAGGCTACGATGCGCACTACCAAGGTACTTTTCATTATTGCGACGGTTGCGGGTCTCGCTGCGCCGATGGCGGTCTCGCACGCCCAGAGCGGGACGACTGGCGGCTCGACGACGATCGAGCGCGAAGCGAGCACCGCGTGGGCGAAGATCAAGGGCGCCTGGACCCAGAGCAAGGGCGCAGTCAAGGAGCAGTGGGGCAAGCTGACCGACGACGACATCGCGCAGATCAATGGCCGGCGCGAAGTGCTCGTCGGCAAGCTGCAGACCCGCTACGCGATCACCCACGAAGAAGCCGAGCGGCAGGTCCAGGGCTTCGAAACCCGTCAGCAGTAGGACGATTGCCATGTTCGCTGCCCGCATCATCACGCTCCTCGCGGTCGCCTCGATCGCGGGAGCCTGCTCCCACCCGTACGACCGGCAGGCATCCGTGCCTGCCGGCTCGCCCCGGCCGGACGCTGCAGCCCGGAACAACTGCGTCGACTACGGCTTCACGCCCGGCACGGCGAACTACGACCGCTGCGTGCAGCGCGAGGCTGGTGCGCGTTCCTATGGCCGCGTCAGCCGCGACTATTCCGACGCTCGTCTGATCGAAGACGCGCGCGAGGCTTGCTTCGAGTACGGCTTGGAGCGTGGCTCGCGCAGCTACGATGTCTGCCTCGTCCGCGAGGTCGATGCCCGCCGCTACCGGCAGGCCGCCGGCTAGCGCTTCCCGAATCGCCCGACACGGAAGAATCGAAAGGAACCCTCATGTCTGCATTTCTGAAAGTCCTGGCGAGTTGCGCGGTGTTCGTCGCCGCTCTCGGTCTCGCGCCGGCGGCGTTCGCGGTCGACGCGCTGCCCGACGCCCGCTTCGTCGGCTTCGTCCAGGAGGCCAACAACTTCGCCATCGCATCGGGTCGGCTGGCGCAGGAGCGGGCGAGCAGCGAGGCCGTGCGCGGCTTCGGCAATCGCATGATGATCGAACGTCCCAAGGCCGCTCAGCGTCTGGAAAAGGTGCGCAGCGAGGCCGGCGTCAGCTACGCCCCGACTCCCGGCGGCAAGGAGCCACGTCACAGCACGGTGCTACGCCATCTC
>CAYZQZ010000104.1:0-10753 GCA_964480235.1 uncultured Reyranella sp.
GCGGAGGCGGCCCTGTGCGACCTTTTAGGCATTTCACAGCTGTTGTGCGTGATCGGCGGCTCGATGGGCGGCATGCAGGTGCTGGAATGGGCCGCGAGCTACGGCGACCGTGTCTTTGCTGCGGTGCCGATCGCCTGTGCCGCGCGCCATTCGGCGCAGAACATCGCGTTCCACGAGGTCGGCCGGCAGGCAATCATGGCCGACCCGGACTGGAAGGCAGGTGACTACCGCCTGCACAGCACCGCGCCGGAGCGCGGGCTCGCGGTAGCGCGCATGACCGCGCACATCACCTATCTCTCGGAGCTGGCGCTGCAACGCAAGTTCGGCCGCAACCTGCAGGACCGCAACGCGCTGGGCTTCGGCTTCGACGCCGACTTCCAGGTCGAGAGCTACCTGCGCCACCAGGGTTCGGCCTTCGTCGACCGCTTCGACGCCAATTCCTACCTCTACATCACCCGCGCCATGGATTATTTCGACCTCGCGGGCGCCCATGGCGGCGTGCTGGCCAACGCCTTCAAGGGCACGGCGACGCGCTTCTGCTCGATCTCCTTCACCAGCGACTGGCTGTTCCCGACCCGCGAGAACCGCGCCATCGTGCACGCGCTGAATGCGGCGGCGGCCAACGTTTCGTTCGTCGAGGTCGATACCGACAAGGGCCACGACGCCTTCCTGCTCGACGAACCGGAGATGTTCCGGACCCTCTCGGGCTTCCTGCAGGGTGCCGCTTCCGTGCGGGGACTGACATGAGCATGGCACCGATCCGCGTCGACCTGCAGCTCATCGCCGACATGGTCGAGCCGGGCGGACGCGCGCTCGACGTCGGCTGCGGCGATGGCGCGCTGCTCGCCTATCTCGTGAACTTCAAGCGAGTCGACGCGCGCGGCATGGAGCTCAGCCAGCAGGGCGTGAATGCCTGCGTCGCCGGCGGCCTGTCGGTGATCCAGGGCGACGCCGACACCGACCTGCGCGACTATCCCGACGACGCCTTCGATTATGTGATCCTGAGCCAGACCCTGCAGGCGACCCGCGATCCGCGCGAGGTGCTGCGGCAGATGCTGCGGGTCGGCAAGCGCGCCATCGTGTCGTTTCCGAACTTCGCGCACTGGCAGGTGAGGCTGCGCCTGGTGTTCGGCGGCAGGATGCCGGAGACGCCGTCGCTGCCCTACAAGTGGTACGACACGCCGAACATCCATCTCTGCAGCATCGACGATTTCCGTGCTCTGTGCCGCGACATGGGCGTAACGATCGAACGCGCCGTCGTTCTCAACCGCAACAGCCAGCCGATTCGCATGCCGCCGCCGCTCGCCAACCTGTTCGGCGAGCAGGGCGTATTTCTGCTGCGCCGGGACTGACGGCGATCAGCGCGGAGGCAACGGCCGCTCGTAGCGGCCCTCGATCGCGTCTTTCCCGAGTTTCACGAATCCGTGGCGCAGGTAGAAGCGGTCGGCCTTGCTGCCGGTCAGCACTTCCAGCCGCACCGGCTTGCCGGCCCGATCGGCCTCGGCCAGCAAGGTTTTCAGGATCACGGTTCCCAGCCCGCTGTTGTGCAGGCGGCGGTCGAGATAGAACGAGTCGAGCTTGAAGCAGTCGGCTTCGCTGCGGAAACCGACGCAGCCCATCCGCGCGCCCTCGACCAGGATCAGCCGCATCCCCGGCTCGTCGAAGTGGCTGCGAAAGATTCGCCGGGCGCGCGAGGGCTTGTAGCGGCCGACGCGTTCGAGATGCTCGCGCATGACATCGATGCGCAGCACCAACAAGGGCTCGAAATCGGCTTCGCCCGGTTCGGCGAAGCGCCAGTCGAGGATTGCCATCAGGCGGGGACGGCAATCCGCGCGACCCGTGGCCTGGCAACCGCGATCCAGTCCTTGGTGTCGAGTTCCATGGAGCGGTCGAGTCGGCCGGCATTGAAAAACAACGTCTCGTTCTTCAGCAGATCCTCATCGACCACGATTGCGAGGTCGGGATTGAGTGAAAAGGGCGGCACCGAGCCCATGACGCAGCCGGTCAGGGTCTGCGCCGAATCAGGCGAGGCGAAGCCCGCCTTGCGCGCTTCGAACTCTTTCGCGACGGCATTGAAGTCGAGCTTGGCGTTGCCCGGCAGAATGGCCAGCACGTTGCGCCGGCCGCCGCCACCGCCCCGCACGTCGAGCACCATCGCCTTGGCGGCCTGCTCCGGCCTATTGCCGCGAATGACACTGATCGCCTCTGAGCGGCCCTCGGCCTCGTGCTCGATCACCCGGAACTTCGCCTTGGCCTCGGTAAGCAGCGCGACGAGTCGATCGAAGACCTCCCCCATCGGCTTCTCAGAGTCCACGGACGACCTTCTCCGACAGCAGCCTGAGCGCTTCCTCGAGCGCCGGCACCTTGCCATCGGCCGGCGCGATGCGCGCATCGACGGTGCGGCGGTGGCTCTTCTCGATCGCCGTGGTCATCACCGGATCGACGCCGGTCTCGCGCAGGGTCTGGGCAACCAGGCCCATTTCCTCCCAGCGCCGTTCGGCGTGCACGATGTGGGTCTGCGCCAGCATGGCAAGCTGCGCGGAAAACGTGACAGCATCGACGTCGCCCATGCAGCCCATGACTTCCTTCAGGATGCCCTGGCGCTCGGCGGCGACGAAGGACTCGACGGCCAGTGCCTCAATGCCCTTCATGATCACCGAGCGCAGCATCTTCACCGACGAAGCCGATCCCGGCTTGGGGCCGAGATAGGTCGTGACGAAACCATTGGCGTTCATCCAGGCGACTACCGGTTCGACGTCCGTGCCGGCAATCAGCATGGGGGCTTTGATGCCTGACTTGAAGAACCCACCCATGACGGCGACGTCGACATAGCGGCCGCGACCGCTTTCGATGGCGGCGCGGTCCTCGTCCGACATCTTGCCGGTGACGGTGCAGAGATCGAGATAGTGCGCGCCGGGCTTGAGCAGCGGTGCGGCGGACTTTGCAGCGTCGAGCGCATGCTCGCCCTGCACGGCGCAAATCACCAGGTCGGCCTCGCTCAGCGCCTCGGTGTAGCGATCGGAGATCGCGACATCGAGCCGGCGCGCCTCCTTGCCGAGCGCCGTGCCGCGCGCGTCCTTGTCCAGCGCGGTGTCGATCGCGATCACGCGCCGCGGGGCGTTGTCGCCGGGTTTGGACTCGCCGCGCCAGCCACCCTCGGCGGCGAGCCCGCGCGCGATGTTGGAGCCTGCCTCGCCGAAGCCGAGGAGCGCGATGACTTTGGGATTTAGTGGCATCAGGAGGCGGGTGCTTCGCCGTCCTCAGCGTTGCGCGCCGCTCCCGGCAGCCGGGCCGTGTCGCGCGAACTGGCGATGCGCAGCTTTGGCCGCACCACCGCCACTTCCTGCGATGCCGACCGCTCGGCGATGCCGGCATAGAGCTGCTTGCCCGATTCGATGACGCTCAGCCCCGCGAAACGGCCGAGCCAGCGCTGGCCGAACCGCTCGACCGCCGGCGCCATGCGCAGCAGCAGCCGGGACCTGGTCGGCGGCATGTAGAGCGCGCGCGTCTGGCGCATCGGCGCGAACATGTTGGCGCGCAGCAGCGACGCCACCTGGCCGGGCGAATAGGGATGGCCCTGGTAGAAGGGCGAGCGGTCGAGCTGCGACCACAGGCCGGCACGGGTCGGCACCACGACGATCAGCCGGCCGCCGTCGGACATCACGCGCCAGATCTCGCGCAGGAACGGTCGCAGATGCTCGCTGCATTCGACGGCATGGACCAGCAGCACGCGGTCGACCGACCGGTCGGGCAGCGGCAGGTCGTTCTCGTCGACCAGGGCAGTGAGATTGCGGCTCTCGCGCGGCCATCGCGTGACGCCCTGTTGGGCGGGCATGAAGGCGAGCGTGCGGGACGCTTCCTCCATGAACGGACGCATGAAAGGCGTGGCATAGCCCAGGCCGAGCACCGTCTCGCCGCGGACGTTCGGCCAGACTTCGCGCAAACGGGAGCGCAGGAGCCGCACGGTCATCTGACCGGTCGAACTCCTGTAGAAGTCGTTGAGATCGAGGACGTCGGTCCACATATCGTGAAGCAGTTTAGCAGAAACCGCGCCGGGAGGGCCATTGGCGGCCGCCATGGAACCTGCAGGGCAGCTTTGTTAGGGTCGCCGACCAAAGGAACATTTCATGAGCACAACGTTGGAAATCGTCCGGATCCCGGTCCTCAGCGACAATTATGTCTGGCTGATGCGCGAACCCCAGAGCGGGGCGGTGGGCGTGGTCGATCCGGCCGTGGCGGCGCCGGTGCTGGCCGAGGCCGAAAAACGGCGCTGGCGGATCACCCATATCCTGAACACGCACCATCACGGCGACCATGTCGGCGGCAACCTCGAGATCAAGAAGGCCACCGGCTGCACCATCGTCGGCAACCGGCGCGATAAGGCCCGAATCCCGGGCATCGACGTCGAGGTCGACGACGGCGACCGCTATCGCTTCGGCGAGGCCGAGGCCGAGGTGTTCTTCATTCCCGGTCATACCTCGGGCCACATCGCCTATGCCTTCCGCGATCAGCATGCGCTGTTCTGCGGTGACACGATCTTCGCCCTTGGGTGCGGCAAGATGTTCGAGGGCACGCCGCAGCAATTCTGGACATCGCTCAGCCGCCTGCGCGCGCTGCCCGACGACATGCGGGTCTACTGTGCCCACGAATACACCCAATCCAACGCCCGCTTCGCGGTGACGGTCGAGACCGACAATCGTCAGCTGATGACGCGCCGCGAGTCGATCGATGCCGCCCGCGCCCGCGGCGAGCCGACGGTGCCGTCGCTGCTCGGTGAGGAGAAGGCGACCAATCCGTTCCTGCGCGTCGACGTGCCGTCGGTTCAGCGGGCCGTCGGCATGGTTGGCGTCGATCCGGCGCTGGTGTTCGCCGAGGTGAGGCACCGCAAGGACATTTTCCGCTAGGCCGCGATCCGCACGCCGGCGAGGGCCTGCATTTCGGCCTCTCCGGGCGGCTGCCAGATCGACTCGATGAAGTCGAACATCGGCCGCGTAACCTCGATCCGGAACGTCTCGCCCCTGGAGGCATTGCGCGCCTGCACCCGCCGCCAGCGCTCCTCGACGGGCGCATCGACGCAGTGCAACTGCGTCCGCAGTCCGGCTTCGAGGGCATGGCGCGCCAGTTGCCGGCGCCGATCGGCTCTTTGCAGGCCGATATCGAGGATCGAGGACAGGCCGAGCCGACCCAGTTCGAGCGCCTGGCGCGTGATCATGTCCTCGCAGCGCGCGATGCGTTCGGCGATCCAGGGCCAGTCGGGCGAACGGGGTGCGGCGGCGCGCGCGTCCGGTCCGAACAGGCGCACCATCCAGTCATCGATCGAGAAATGAATCGCGCCAAGTTCTCGGGCGAGGTGCAGGGCATGGGTGGTCTTCCCTGCACCGGTCGAGCCGCAAATCAGGTGGAGCGTTGTAATCATGGCATCGCGCCGGGATACCGGCCGGCCAGGCGGCCGAGCAGGGCGGTCAGGGTGGCGACCTCATCGGTCGTCCAGCCCTGGGCGAACACGGCTGCCGACAGCCGCTCCAGAGTGGCGCTGGCATCGAGCACGGCGCGCTTGCCGGCGTCGGTCAGCACGACGTAGGCAAAGCGTGCGTCGCGGATGCTGCTCTCGCGGCCGAGCAGGCCACGCTTCTCCAGCGGTGCGGTCGTGCGCGTCACGGTCGAGGGGCTGATGCTCAGCCGTTTGGCCAGTTCGATGCGCGATAGGCGGCTTCCCTCGGCGTGCGCCACTTGCAGCAGCAGCAACGTGTCCTTCAGCGACAGTCCATGGATCGAGCCCAGGGCGTTGGCGAAGCGCTCTTCCAAGCGCGCTTGGGCGTCGAAGAGCTGTTGGGCCGCCGCCCAGAAGTTCATGCTAGTCGTTTCCATATGGAAATAATATACAACTATATCGCAATGTTCAAGCAAATATGGGGGGCCGCCTCAAGGGGGAAGAAGTCGATGAAAGCCTTATTTTGAGGCCTTAAACTCTTCCCGCCGAGGTGGGAAAAATGCGGGACTCGCGGGACGTTTTCTCAGGTCCGGCGGACCAGGCAAAAGAAGACACCTAAGGTCATGATCACGGCCAGGGCGGCGAACAGGTAGCTCTGCGAGAAGGTCAGGAACAGCCACGGCGCGGTCAGCGGGCCGATCGCGGCGCCGAAATCGCGCCAGGTCGAGTAGCTCGCCTGACTCGAGAGATAGCCGCCGCTCACCCGCTCCATGACCATGACCGGGATCAGCGTGTTGTAGAGGCCGCGGGTCAGCACGATCACGATGCTGCCCATCAGATCGATATGGCAAGCGATCAGCACATAGCCCAGCACCAGTACGATGCCGATCAGGGAGGCGACCCGGCGCGGGCCGAAGCGGTCGCTCAGCCAGCCGCCGATCGGCCCGCCGCTCGCTTCGACGAAGCAACGCAGCGACAGCACGAGGGTCGTGGCGATGATCGGCGCCATGGATCCGACCGAGTCGCGCAGCAGGAAGGCGAGGGTCAGGAGGAACACGCCGTCGCCGCTGAAGCCCAGCAGGAAGCCCCAGACCTCCAGTCGCTGCGGCCTGGGCAGCCGGAAGCCGCGCTGGCGCGAGGGCTCCGCCGGCAGGTGCGGCAGCATGAGGGCCGCGATAAGCCCGAGCATGGTAAGCGCGCCAAGGATGAGGAAAACGTTGCGCGGGCCGACCGACAGCACCAGGAACCCGCCGGCGATGAAACACGTCGCCTGGGTCATGCCGATGATGCCGCGGCTGGTCCCGACCCGTTTGCCGGCATTGGCGCGGTCGGCCACGGCATAGGCAAGCGATCCGAGATTGAGGGCGGCGAAGGAGAGGCCCCACAACATGCGCGCAGCGATCTGCAGCGCATCGCCGCCGTCGAGGCCGTAGCAGGTCGTCGACGCGGCCGCGCCGACCGCGGCGGTGACCATCAGAGTGCGCGGGCCGACCCGCTCGCCGAGGTGTGCCATCGCCGAGTTGGCGAGCAGGCGAACCCAGCGGTTGAGCGACAGCAGCACGCCCACCATGGCGAGGCTTAGGCCGAACTGCTCGTGATAGAGCGGCAGCACGGCGTAGATCAGCGTGTCGCCCAGCAGTCCCAGCCCGATCACCGCGCCCGACAGCGCGACGGCGCGGCCGCCGACCGGTGCGACTGTGCCGCTGGTCAATTCGGCTCCGCTACTTCGCCCGCAGGATCAACGCCTCGCGCAACGCACCGGCGATCACGCTGGCGCCGCGCTTGGCGCCGTGCAGCAGCATGGGCGAGGACAGAAAGCCGTGCAGCATGCCGCCGAATTCGACCAGGTCGGCGAGCGTGCCCTCCTGCTGCAGCCGCCAGGCATAGGCGCGGCCCTCGTCGCGCAGCGGGTCGTAGCCCGCGGTGATCACCAGTGCCGGCGGCAGGCCGGCGAGCGACTTGGCGCGCAAGGGCGATACGCGCCAGTCGGCGCGCTGGTCCCTGGCTGACGTGTAGTGGTCGAAGAACCACTCCATGGTCGGGCCGTTGAGGCCGTAGCCGTCGTGGAACTTGCGGTAGGACTCGGTACGCGCCACCGCATCGGTCACCGGATAGGCGAGCACCTGCAGCCTGAGCTTCGGACCGTCGTGGTCGCGCGCCCAGAGGGCCGCCGCCGCCGAGAGATTGCCGCCGGCGCTGTCGCCGCCCACCGCGAGCCGTGTCGTGTCGATGCCGACCGAGCCGCCGTTCTCGGCGACCCATTTCAGCCCGGCGACCACATCGTCGAAGGCGCCGGGGAAGCGCGCCTCCGGGGCGAGACGGTAATCGATGGCGAAGACGGCGATGCCGGCTTCGAGCGCGAGCTGCGCGCACAGCACGTCATGGCTGTCGAGATTGCCGAACACCCAGCCGCCGCCATGGGCGAACACCAGGCCGGGCAGCTTTGCATTGGCGGCCGCGTTCGCCGGGCGATAGAGGCGGACAGGAATCTGTCCGCCCGGACCGGGGATGGTGCGGTCGCTGACGGTGACCCCATCCGGCCGCTTGCCTTGCGCGCCGGCGCGGGTCGAGAGGTACTGCTCGCGCGCCTGCTCCGGCGTCAGCGAGATCCAGGCCGGCCGATTGGCCGCTGCCATGAGATTGAGAAGATTCTGTGATTCGGGATCGAGCGCCATGCGCGCACTCTAGTGCAAAACGTTGCGGCTGAAGAGCCGTACGCACGCTTGCGTCTCGAAGAGTGGAAACGGTGTGATAAGGTGCGCCATGACGTTCGATCCCGACGATGGCGCACCTCGGGCCCAGCGGCCGTCCTGGTGGCGGCGCCTGCCGTTCAGGCTGCCTGCGTGGCGAACCGGCGGTGCGGCGCCGGCGGTGCGCAGCCGGGCCGGCACGATCTGGACCTGGAGCTGGCGAATCGCCGTCGTTCTGCTGCTGCTCTACTATCCGCTGGGTGCCATGATCGTCGAAAACATCGACGACGATCCGCAGTTCGCGCCCAAGAGCGTGGCCCCGGGCGAGAGCCGGGCGGTCGCCGTGGCGGCCGATCTCGTGACGCGCGAGGTCGACGTTCACACCTGGACGCCGATGCAGCCCTTCTTCATGCCGGCGGGCATCCTCGACAACATGCCGAACTTCCAGCGCGGCGTGATGGCGGCGCTCGGCCGCTTCTCGACCGAGCTCATGGATCAGCTCGGCCGCACCCGCGGTTCCAGCCAGACCGACCGCGACCTCGAGCAGGCACGCGGCTTCCTGAACGAACAGCCCAACATCTGGATCTGGCAGCCCAGCGTCTCGCTGATGCCGTCGGCGACCTCGGCGCAGAAATATCGCGCCGGACGCGACAAGCTGGTTTCCTACAACAAGCGGCTGGCCGGCGGGCAGGCGGTGTTCGAGCGCCGGTCCGACAATCTGCAGGCGCTGGTCGACCGCATCGCCAACGACGAGGGCAACGACTCGGCGGTGATCGACCAGCAGATTATCGAGCAGGCAGGCAACCTGTTCGACCGTCATTGCGACGACATCTTCTATTTCAACAAGGGCCGGCTCTACGCCAACTACCTGTTGTTGCGCGAGCTCGGCCGGGACTTCGAGGCGGTGATCAAGGAAAAGGGCCTGACCAATGCCTGGAACGGCACGGTCGAGACCTTCCGGATCGCCGCCCAGTTGGAACCCTGGGTCGTGTGGAACGGCTATCCTGACGGCTTGCTGATTCCCAACCATCTCGCCGCGCAGGGCTTCTACCTTCTGCGCGCACGCACCCAGCTGCGCGAGATCAGCTCGATTCTGCTGAAGTAGGGCGCGGCTGGTGGAGATCTATCTACCCATCGCCGAGCAGTCGATGAACGTGTTCGTGCTGCTGGCGCTGGGCGGCGCGGCAGGCCTGCTGGCCGGCATGTTCGGCGTCGGCGGCGGCTTTCTCGCCACGCCGCTGCTGATCTTCGTCGGCATTCCGCCCGCGGTCGCGGTGGCGAGCCAGGCCAACCAGGTGGTGGCCAATTCGATCTCCTCGCTGCAGGTGCAATGGCGGCGGGGCAATGTCGACCTGCGCATGGGCCTGATCCTGCTGCTGGGCGGCATGGTCGGCTCGTCGGCCGGGGTGACGCTGTTCACCTACCTGAAGCGCATCGGCCAGATCGATTTTGTGATCGCCGTGCTCTACGTCGTGATGCTGTCGGCGATCGGCGGGTTGATGATGTACGAGAGCCTCAGCACGTGGCTGAAGCGCCGGCGCAATCCCACCGCCCCGCGCGGCAAGCTGCACACGCACTATCTCGTGCATCGACTGCCGTGGAAGATGCGCTTCTACAAGTCGAAGCTCTACATCAGCGCCTTCCTGCCGATCGGGCTGGGTTTCGTGATCGGCATCCTGTCGGCGATCCTGGGCGTCGGTGGCGGCTTCGTGCTGGTGCCGGCCATGATCTACCTGCTCGGCATGCCGACCACCGTCGTGATCGGCACCTCGAACTTCCAGATCCTGTTCGTCGCGGCCAACGTTACCTTCCTGCAGGCAACCACCAACGGCACGGTCGACGTGGTGCTGGCGCTGCTGCTGATCCTGGGCGGCGTGGTCGGCGCGCCGATCGGCGCGCGCATCGCGGCCAAGCTGCCGGGCGTGGTGCTGCGCGGCCTGATGGCCGTGCTGATCCTGGCTGTAGCGGCCGAGCTCCTGACCGAACTGCTGCGCACCCCGGCGTCGCCCTATTCGATCGGCTCGCGCGAGGTGCTGCCGTGAACGCCCGCGTTTGGGCCCTGGTTCTGGCGCTCGCGACGCTGCTTGCCTGCGGTGGCGCCGGCGCCCAGCGCGCCGAGCCCCCGCCCGGCAGCCTGCCGCCGGTCGACGCCCGCGACCTGCCGCCGTCGGTGCCGGTGGCGCCCGCGACGCCGGACCTGATCGTCGATCTCAGCCAGGCACGTGTCTCGATCACCTCGGCCTTCCAGGGCGAGACGTTGCTGCTGTTTGGCATGTTCGATCCGCCGGGCGAGGTCGTGGTCGTGGTTCAGGGGCCGGCGGCGCGCGAGACGGTGATGCGCAAGGAGCGCTTCCTGGGCCTCTGGCTCAACACCGGCCGACAGGCCTTCGATGACGTACCTGCCTACTATTATATCGCTGCCAGCCAGCCGCTTCAGAGGCTGCTCGCCCGGGGGGCCGGCGGCGAGATCCTGTCGCTTGAGGACCGCATGTCGACGGTGCGCTCGGTCGGGCCGCGCGCCGCGGCCGAGCTGGCGCGATTCCGCTCTGGCCTGGTCGAGGTCAAGCGTCGCGAGGGTCTCTATCCCGCCGCGATCGGCCAGGTCACCGTCCAGGCCGGCCGGCTGTTCCGG
>CAYZQZ010000105.1:0-10639 GCA_964480235.1 uncultured Reyranella sp.
GGAAGCACCAGCCGTTGCAGTGGAACATCGGCAGGGTCCAAAGGTAGCGCGGGTGCAGGCCGATCGGCCATTGCGTGGCGTTGCCGTACGCCGCGAGCGTGGCGCCGCGGTGATGGAACACCACGCCCTTCGGATTGCCGGTCGTGCCCGAGGTGTAGTTGAGCGAGATCGCGTCCCATTCGTCGGCGGGGTACTGCCAGGCATAGTCGGCGTCGCCCTGGGCGATGAACGCCTCGTAGGTGGTGGTGCCGATGGGGCTGCGGTCGTCGCACATCGGATCGTCGATATCGACCACCAGCGGCTTCACCGTCGCCTTGGCGAGCGCCTCCTTCATCGCCTTGTGATACTCGCGGTCGACCAGCAGCACCTTGGTCTCGCTGTGATCGAGGATGAAGGCGAGCATCGCGGCGTCGAGGCGGGTGTTGAGGCAGTTCAGCACGCCGCCGGTCATCGGCACGCCGAAATGCGCCTCGTACATCTCGGGGATGTTGGGCGCCATGATGGTGACGGTGTCGCCCTTGCCGATGCCGGCCCTCTCGAGGGCCGAGGCGAGCTGGCGGCAGCGCCGGTAGGTCTCGGACCAGCTCTGCCGGCGGCTGCCGTGCACCAGCGCGACATGATCGGGATAGACCGAAGCGCTGCGCTCGAGGAACTGCAGCGGCGTCAGCGTCGCGTAGTTCGCGGCCGTCTTGTCGAGGTCGCGGTCGTAGATGTTGGTGGCGAGTAACGAGGCCTTGTGCGGGGCCGGGCGGGCGCCGGGCAGGCGCTTGACCGACTGCCGGTCCTTCACCGGCCGGCGCGCGCCGCCCTTCAGCATCACCGCGCGGGCGATGGTCTGTTTGGCGGCGGGCTTCGGTGCCGGTTTGACGGATGCCCTGGCGGCGACCTTCTTCTTCGCTGCAGGCTTCGCTGCCCGCGCGGTCTTGCGCTTGCCGGCGCCGGCTGCCTTCTTGCCGCGCGTTCCCTTGCCCGAACTCTTCCTGCTCTTTGCCATGACCGGTTTCCGCTATTGCGAGAGGATGTTGAAGGAAGCGATCAACCGCTTCCGGCCCCCGATGGCGGCCATGTTAGCCGCCGGCAGGGCGCCGTCTACTCAAGCTTGAGGTTCAACTCCTTGATGAGCGCGGCGAAGAACACCTTGTCGCTGGCGACCTGCTGGGCGAACTGGTCGACCGACTGGTGGTGGGCGGTCTGGGCGACCATCAGGAGTTTCTGCTGCAGATCGGGCTGGGCAGCCGCCTTGGCGGCCTCGTCGGAGATTCGCTTCAGGGCCTCGGGCGGCGTGCCCTTGGCGGCGAACAGGCCGAACCAGCTGCGGTCGCGGAAGCCTTTCAGATCGAGGCCGACTTCGCGCGCGGTGGGAACGTCCGGCAGTTCGGCCAGCCGCGCCGGCCCGTCGGTCAGCACGGTGCGCACCTTGCCCGCCTTGGCGTAGGGCACGAAGGAGGGATCGAACACCATCTGGATGCGGCCGTCGAAGACGTCGCCGGTGGCATCGACGATGGTCTTGTACGGCGAGTGCTGCATCTGGATGCCGGCGGCGCGGGTGAGCACCTCGCCGGTCAGGTGGGTGATCGTGCCGAGGCCGGACGAGCCGTACCAGTATTTGCCCGGGTTCGCCTTGGCCAGCACGACGAATTCCTGCCAGCTCTTGGCGCCCAGCGCGTTGGTGATGGTGACGGCAAGGATCGGCGTCGACAGCCGGCACACCGCGGTCAGCGCCTCGGGATCGTAGGGCACTTTCCGAACGCCCGGCGTGATTGCCATGATCGCGGTCGGCGACAGCAGGAAGGTGTAGCCGTCGGGCGCGCTGGTCGCGACCATCTGTGCGCCGACGCCCCCCGACGCGCCGGGCTTGTCCTCGACGATGACCTGCTGGCCGAGCTGTTCGGTAATGCGCTCGGCATAGAGCCGCGCCACCTGGTCAGCCGAGCCGCCGGGACCGTACGGGACGATCAGACGGATCGGCCTGGTCGGTTTCCAGTCCTGCGCCATCGAGACACGCGGCAGCGCCGCGGCCGCAACCGCGCCCATCGTGAGACCACGCCGACCGATCATTCGTTTCCTCCGTCCTTTTTGTCTATTCTAGCCACGGGAGGGTTTTGGATGAAACTCGCGAAGACGATTGTTGCGGCGGCGCTGCTGTCCATGGCGGCAGGCGCCGGCGAGGCCCAGACGAACTGGCCGGAGAAACCCGTCCACATCGTGGTACCCCTGACGGCCGGCAGCGCCACCGACGTGATGGCGCGCCTCGTCGGGCAGCATCTGGCCGATGCGCTGGGCCAGCCCTTTATCGTCGAGAACAAGCCGGGGGCGGCCGGCACAATCGGTACCGGCGCGGTCGCGCGCGCCAAGCCGGATGGCTACACGATCCTGGTCCAGTCCTCGTCCTACACGATCACGCCGATCACCTATCCCAACACGCCGTACAACACGCAGAAGGACCTGGTCGGCGTGACGCCGCTCGCGCTGCTGCCGCAGGCGCTGGTGGTGGCGCCGACGCGCGGCATCAAGACGGTGCAGGAGCTGGTCGCGGCCGCCAAGGCCAAGCCGGGTGCGTTGACCTACGGTTCGGCGGGGTTGGGCACCGCCAACCAGCTCAATGCCGAGCGCTTCCGCATCGGCGCCGGCATCGACACGCTGCACGTGCCGTTCAAGGGCACGCCCGAGGTGGTGAGCGAGGTGCTGGGCGGCCGCATCGACTATTTCTTCTGTCCGGTGAATGTCTGTGTGCCGCTGATCGCCGACAAGCGCATGGTGGCGCTTGGCATGGGCAGCTCGCGGCGATCGGCAGCGCTGCCCGACCTGCCGACCACCGTCGAGCTCGGCGTGCCCGAGTCGAACTACGATTTCTGGGTCGGCATGTTCGCGCCGGCCGGCACGCCGCGCGAGATCGTCGACAAGCTTTACGCTGCGACCGCCAAGGTGCTGGCCAGGCCCGAGGTGAAGGAGAATCTCGCCAAGCTCGGCGCCGAGCAGAACCTGATCGAACCCAGGACCTTCGACGGCGTGATCGCGAAGGAGATCGCGAGCAACGCGGTGCTGGTGAAGGCGGCGGGCATTCCCATCGCCAGCCCGTGAGCGAAACACTCGGAAGGTGACATGACCGATCGTCGCCACGTTCTCGCCCTGGCGGCCCTGGGCGGCCTCGCGGCCTCGGCTGCCGGCGCGCAGACGCCGCGGGCGCAGGGGTTGGCGACGCAGGCGGTGGCGACCATCCGAGACCTGAAGCTGCTGAGCGGCGAGAGCGCACCGCTGGCACTGGTCGCGGGCTATCATGCGCCGGCGGATGGCGGCCTGTTCGTGTGGGACGGCAAGGCGCAGGACCGGCCCGACGGGGGCTGGTGTTCGCCGGGGCGCGCTCGGGGGCCGGTCGCTGGCGGCGTCTTTTCGATGGGCCGATCGACGTGCGCATGTTCGGCGCCAAGGGCGACGGCAAGACCGACGACAGCGCCGCGCTGCAGGCGGCGATCGACGCCGCGGACGGCACCGAGGTGCATCTGCCCGGCGGCACCTTCATTCTCACACGCACGCTCCGCTTCCGCGCCCCCAAGGGGCGTCACAGCGCCGGCCTCAAGCTCGCCGGCGAGGGCTCGTGGAAGACGGTGATCGATTGCCGCCTCGCCGAAGGGCCCGCGCTGTCGATCGAGCAGGAGGAGGGCTATCACTTCGGTATGCACGGGCTGCTGCGCGACCTCGACTTCAAGGGCGAGTTCGCAGCCCCGGGCAAGGACCAGCACGGCATCGTCCTGAGCGGCGCCTGGATCTATCGCTTCGACCGGGTGTCGGTCCGCATGTTCCGCGGCAGCGCGATCATGGTGCCCTTCGTCGCCGACCGCGGCGTGCGATACACCGACGTGAAGGTCGAGGCAGGTTCCGACATCGTTCGCCGCGACGCCGGCGAATTCAAGAATTCGCTGAACCATGGCGAGGTCGTGATCGGCGAGGGCATTGCGCCCGAAACCTACGTCGAGGCGCTGCCCGACGAACGCACGGTGCGTCTCAGCCGTCCGGCGATCGCCACCGGCACGGTGACTCTCAACATCTGGGGACGAAACGCCGACGGCCAGACCAGCATCGTCACGCTCCACGACTGCCGGCTGACCTGGAACGGAGGCTGGGGACTCGACAACCAGGCCGGGGGCGGGCTGGAGCTGGTGCTGCGCGAGACCCAGATCGGCAACAACCGCGGCGGCGGGCTCCACTCGGGCGGTGTCGTGGTGTGGCATGGCGGCACCTGCACCGGCAACGGGACCGACGATGGCAAAGGAGTCGGCATCCTGCTCGATGTCGCGCACAAGCGGCCGGCCGAGCGCGCCGTGATCGACGGCGTGGAGATCGACGGCAACCGCGAGGTCAATCTCTGGCTGCGTCATGCCCGCTTCGCCCGCATCTCGCGCAATCGCTTCAACGCCGTGGAAGTCGAGAAGGCCGGCCGGCAGCTGCCGGTGGCCGCGATCCGCATCGGCGACAGCGACGGACACGGTGTGGAGACCGCCCTGTTCGAGCTGAACCAGATCCGGGTCGACGGCATCCATCTGTGGGGGCACGTCGGGTTCGATATTCCCGACGGCGCCTACGCCGACAACATCGTGGTCAAGGACACCGCATTCTGGGGCGGCTGGTCCGACGCCCATCACACCCGCTATCGCATCGGCCGCACGGTCAATCCGGACCCGGTGCTGCGGTTCGAGGATGCCGGGCTGCCGGTGGCGGGCCGGTCGGTGCCGGCGGCCTATGTCGTGCGTCTGGATGGCGGCCGGCCGCAGATCGTGGCGCCGGGCGACAGCCTCGTGCTCCGGCTCGATGTCGTGGGAGCGAGTGCGCCGAAGCTGGTGCGCAATATTCCGGTGGTTCGCCTGCCAGGCTTGGCGGTCGAGGCCGGCGGGCGGGAAGGGCGCCTGGGCGGGCGGGTCGAATTCCCGCAAGTCGCGCGGGCGCCTGTGCTGATGCTCGACGGCGATCAGGCGCAGTTCGGGCGACTCACCGGGACGGCGGGCGAGACGGTGACCCTCGACCGCGCCCTCGACAGGGCTTTCCGAGGGACCGCGCTGGTCGGCGGCCTGACGCTGCCGTTCGATGCTTATTATGCGGCGGAGTTGTCGCTGCAGGCGTCCGGCGCCGCGGGCACCCAGGCGCTCACCCTTGCCCTGCTGGCGGATGGGCGGACGGTCCAGTCGGACAATCTGGCGGTGCCGAAGATGCCGAGGCCGCAGACGCTCAGGCTCTCCGCGACCGGCCGCTGGGCCACAGAGACGGCGCTGCATGTCGTGGTGAAGAACGAGTCGGCAGCCGAGCTGTCGCTCGCCAGCGCCGTCCTGACCGTCAGGCTGCTGACCTGAATCCGGTGCGCCTGGCGAGAGCCTTGGCGAATTCGCGCCAGGGCAGCCAGAAGTAATCGAGCAGGGGATTGCCCTTGTTGTAGATGTTGTCGGGGTAGCCGATCGGCGTGTTCGCGGCTTCCTCGGACTTGCCCTCTTCCCAGGTGCCGAACAGGCGGTCCCAGATCACCAGCGTGACCGAGAAATCCTTGTTCCAGTACTGCGGCAGGATCGAATGGTGCACGCGATGCGCGCTCGGCGAGATGAAGATCCAGCGGCCGAGCCAGCCGTAGGTCGTGCGCCACTCGGAATGGATGAGGTAGTGGTTCAGGACGTTGAACACCGAGAAGCAGAAGAACAGGACCATGAAGAAGTAGTCGGCCGCGCCGAGATTGCCGCCGCGCGCCGACATCTCGATGGTGCCGAAGATCGCCAGCGGCACGAAGATCAGCAGGTCGGCGACCGCCGTGGTGAACGGCGATTCGCGGTTGAGGTTGAGCACGTTCATCTCGGTGGCGGAGTGGTGCAGCTTGTGGGTCTCCCACAGCAGCGGCACGGTGTGCAGGATGCGGTGCTGCCAGTACTGGAAGAACGAGCCGGCCACCACGACGCAGACGTATTGCAGCGGCCAGACGGGAAGCCACGTCGCGATGTTCCATGAGACCAGCGGCGTGATGTGGCGCTCGGCGACGTAGACCAGGCCGAGGCTGAAGAACACCTTGAGGAAGAACTGGATCGGCAGCAGGCCGATCACCGTGTAGGTGAGGTCGCGCAGGCTGTTGCGATTGCCGGTCACCAGTTTGCGCAGCGAGGATTTCTGCCATCCGACGACGAGCAGTTCCATGAACAGCGCGGCGAACGGCATCGCCACCACGGCCGGAACGATCGCCAGGACGAGGATGTACGACATCAGGTCGCGCACGACCGGAATCTTCTGGGTAATCCGCTGCAGGGTGTCGCCATACTGGGCGACCACGTAGACGCCCAGCGCGAAGGCCATCAGGGCGGCAACCAGGAGGCGGACGCCGGTGTGTCGGGGGGCACCGGACTTGTCGCCAGGGGCGGGGCCCCGCGAGGCGATCTCGGCGGAAAGCGACATGTCGTTCATTGTCAGCGTGGTGCAGCATACGAAACGGCCCGGCCGAAATAAACGGCGATATCACCGCAGCGGCCGAGGCGGGTGACCAACTTCGCGCCGTGCCCGCCCTGCTATGAATGGCGCGGCGGCGATGCTATTTATCCCGCTCGATGTACCGCCTGCCCCAACTCGACGCCGATTTCTTGCGGCAATGGTCGCCGATCCGGTTCACGCTCGTGGGCATCGCGGGGTACGTCGTCCTCTACCTGCTGTCGCCGCTGGAGTATTCCTACGAGTACTTCTCGTTCGAGGCGCTCGGCTATTTCGTCCTGGTCGTCGGCCTGTTCCTGGCCGGCGCCTATATCGGCGAGGTCGCGAACCGGCGGGCGGGACCAATGGTTCCCAGGCCGATCTTCACGTCGGCCGATGCGATGATCAACGTCACGGTGATCCTGGGCCTGGTGGGCGTGCTGGCGCGCGTCTACGACCGCTTCGTCCTGCGCGGCTTCCAGATCAGCTCGAACTACCTCGATGCCCGCGAGAGCATCGCCGAAGGCATCACCGTCTTTGCCTATATCGGCGGATTGCTCTTCTGTTTCGGCATGATCAGCCTGGCGCTGATCTGGCTGAGCGAATCGCAGCGCCGCCGGCCGGGCGTATTCGCACTCGCCGTCTTGCTCGCGCTGTATCCGACCTTCGAGGCCATGCTGCAGGGTGGCCGCTCGACCTTGCTGCACACGGTGTTCTTGTTGTTCATCTTCGGCCGTTCGAGCGATGCGCTGCGCTGGCTGTTCCGCTCGCGGCTGGCGATCGCGCTCGGCATCCTCGGCGTGCTCAGCCTGATTGTGCTGATCTACGAGGTCCGCAGCCTGCAGGGCGTCGACGACCTCGATCTCGCCGACATCTTCACCCTGACCGCGATCGGCAGGTTCGTCCGTCCTCCCGAATGGATCGTCGACGCACTGATCGAAAGCGGCGGCGAGGGTGTGATCGCGCAGTTTCTGAAGGCCTGGACGCACATTTCCCAGTACTTCACGCATTCATGGCTGGCCTACTGCGCGAGCTTCGACAATGCGCAGGGCGTGTTCGGCATGGGGCGCATCCACTTGATCATCCCCACGCGCCTGCTCTCGGGCCTGCTGGGCGAGGACTGGACCTACGATCCCGGCCTGTACGGCATGGAGACGGGTCTGTCGTCGACCACCGTGTCGCTCATCTACTACGATTTCGGCTTCGCCGGCCCGCTGCTGGCCGCTTTGTTCGGCTGGCTGGTGTCGTGGGTTCATCGCAGGGCGATCCTCTACCCGGAACGCTGGCTGCCGATTCATGCGTATCTCTGCCTCAACTGCCTCACCGTGATGATCGACAATCAGTTGGTCGGTGGACTGGGGACCTTTGCGGTGTGGACGTTCGCGGCCTACGTGCCGCTGCATTGGCTGGTCACGTCGCTGATGCGCCACAGCGACGCGCCTCAGAACGTGGTGACCGGCCAACCCGACGCGCCGCTCGAGAGCGCAGACTAGGGAGCCGGATCGCCCGCTCGGCTCACGAGGAAGTTCCTCGCCGCCGTTGGCGCAAATCGACCGTTATGATATGCGCATGCGACGTGTTGATGCGCCAGCTTTCCGCCTTTGAGGCGCTTGACCCGGCGGCGCGACGAAGGGATTGCCATGTTGAAGCGCTGCAGGAAATGCGGTCTTCCGGAGACCTACGAGACCATCGAGTTCGATGCCTACGGCGTGTGCAATATCTGCGCCCAGAAGGTCTTCCGCGACCAGGGGATCGACTGGACGGCACGCAAGACGATGCTCGACGATCTGATCGAGGAACACCGCGGCAAGCATGACTACGATTGCATCGTGCCGTTCTCGGGCGGCAAGGATTCGACGTTCACGCTGTGGTATCTCGTCAAGACCTACGGCATCAAGCCGCTGGTGGTGCAGTTCAATCACGGCTTCATGCGTGACGGACTGAAGGCCAACAACGAGCGGACCTTCAAGAAGCTCGGCGTCGACGTCATGACCTTCACGCCGAACTGGCATCTGGTGAAACGCCTGATGCTGGAAGCCCTGATCCGCAAGGGCGATTTCTGCTGGCATTGTCACACCGGGATCTTCGCCTATCCGATGCATGTCGCTCTCCAGCATCAGGTGCCGCTGGTGTTCTGGGGCGAGCCGTCCAGCGAATACACCGCCTACTACGACTATCGCGAGAACGAGATCGAGGAGGTGGATGAAGCCAAGTTCAACCGCTTCATCAACCTCGGCATCACCGCGGAGGACATGAAGGGCATGATCGAGCACGACTTCAAGCTCGATCCGCGCGATCTCAAGCCGTTCACCTATCCGCCGGTGCGCGACCTGAAGCGGTTGCGCTACCGGTCGGTGTGCCTCGGCTCGTTCATTCCGTGGGACGTCAAGAAGCAGTTCGCGATCATCTCGCGCGAACTCGGGTGGGAAGGTGATGCCGTCGAGGGCATGCCGCAGGAGGTCTACCCCTACGAAAAGATCGAATGCTACATGCAGGGGATGCGTGACTACATCAAGCACTTGAAGCGCGGCTACGGCCGCGTCACGCAGATGACGGCGCTCGACGTCCGCAACGGACGAATGGAGCGCGCGGAGGCTGATCGGCTGATCGAGCAGTACGAGGGCAAGAAGCCGCCGTCGCTCGAGATCTTCCTGGAATATCTCGGCCTGACCGAGGAGCAGTTCAACGGCATCGTGGCCAAGACGGTCGTGCCGCCGCATCAGCCGAACTTCCAGTCGAACGACTGGGCTCCGAAGACTCATGACTTCGATCGCTGGTACCGCGAGGCACCGGACGATCGCGGGGTGCGGCGCACCCAGGGCTGAGGACGACGGACCGCATGATCGGCGTACTCGACATCGATGCGGGCAATCTCCGATCGGTGGTCAACACAGTGGATCAGGGCGGCCACGATGTCCGGGTCGTCGACAACGGCCGGGACCTCGAGTCGCTCAGCCATCTCATCATACCGGGCGTCGGACACTACGGCGCCGCGTCGCGGCATCTGCACCAGTTGCAGCTGGTCCAGCCGATCCTGGAATTCGCCGCTTCCGGCCGGCCGCTTCTCGGTCTGTGCGTCGGCATGCAGTTGCTCGCGACCGAGGGTACCGAGGGTGGCACGTCGCCCGGCCTCGGACTGGTGCCAGGCACGGTCGTGCGCATTCCCGAGGCGCCGGGCGTGCGGATCCCCCATGTCGGCTGGAACTCGGTGAAGTTCACCGCCGCGCATCCGGTCTTCAAGGGCGTCAAGAACGACCGCGATTTCTATTTCGCCCATTCGTTCCATGTGCGGGCCGACCTGGACGAGGCAACGCTCGCCACTACCGACTATCACATGCCGCTCACCGCCATCGTGGGTCGCGGCAACGTGCTGGGGTTTCAGTTCCATCCCGAGAAGAGCCAGCTGAACGGCCGCCGCCTCATCGAGAATTTCTGCTCCTGGGACGGGAGATGCTGAAGAAGCGCATCGCGCCCGTCATGCTGCTGCACGGCAGCCGCCTGGTGAAGTCGGTCTCGTTCGCCCAGTTCCGCGACGTCGGCGATCCGGTGAAGAGTGCCGCCGTCTACGACTCGCAGCTGGCTGACGAGCTGATCCTGCTCGACGTCACGCGCGATGGCCGCGGCTGGCGGGACAGGGGCGAGCTGCTGCGCGCGATCTCGGAAGCCTGCTTCATGCCGGTATCGATCGGCGGCGGCGTGAGCGACGTCGAGACCGCAAGCCGTCTGATCGCAAGCGGCGCCGACAAGGTGATTCTCAACAGCGTCGCCTATCGCGACCGGACCGTCCTTACGGAAGTGGCCGATAAATACGGCTCCCAGGCCGTGATCGTCGGCATCGATGTCCGCCGCGATCCGGAGGGGAGGCCGCAGCTCTATTCAGACTGCGGCCGGCGGCTGGAAACGGTTTCCCTCGAGGACCATGTCGGGCGTTGCGAGGCGGCGGGAGCCGGCGAGATCTTCGTACAGTCGATCGACCGCGACGGGACGATGGCCGGAATGGAGATCGGGCTTCTCAGGCAGGTCTCGCAGCTGACGTCGCTTCCGGTCATCGCCTGCGGCGGCGCCGGCACCTACGAGCACCTGCGCGAGGCCTTCGTCGGCGCGGATGTCTCGGCGATCGCCTGCGGTAGTCTGTTCAACTTCAGCGACAGCAATCCGATCCGGGCCAAGGCCTTCCCGGAGCCGGATTCCGACGGGGATGGCTTGAGCG